>CAZCWR010000047.1:0-8552 GCA_964502455.1 uncultured archaeon
TGTGTTTGTCGCCGAACCGCTAAGTTCTAACTCCACCGCTTTTAACTCTCCTCTTCCAACTATTCTTACGCGCAAATGCCGAGGTGGCAGAGCTCGACGAACTCGTTCAGAGTTCGCTCGATCGACGCACCGCGGCAACAAATGCCGAGGTGGCAGAGTGGTTATGCAGCCGCCTGCAGAGCGGCGTACCCGCGTTCAAATCGCGGCCTCGGCTCTAAAGAATGGAACTCTATGGGTTCGAAACCTTCCGTTCTCTGCGGAGAACGGGTGGCGAGAAGAGCGTTGCTCTTCGACCGCGGCCTCGGCTCTACACCGTTCTCGCGGGGTGACGTGTTGTGGTATCTAACAGCATCCTTGAAGGCATGGAGACAGACGAAGACATGACACGGGATAAGTACGAGCCGTACCAAGAAGCAGATACGACAGAACTGGAAGCGTCCGTCGAGGATCTTCCGCCCTCCAGCAAGCTTGTGTACAAAACACTGGAGTACGGTGGGCCACAGACACAAAAGGAACTCCGTGAGAACTCCCGGTTATCACAGCGTACTATCCGGAATGCACTCAGCAAACTGGAGGAACAGGATGCCATCGTTGAAGATGTCTATCTTCGTGACGCCCGCCAAAGTCTCTACAAACTGAACATCGACGAGGATTGATATGATGACACTGACGATCTATAACTCATTGACAAAGAAACAGGAACCGTTCGAACCCATCGACGACGAAAACCGGGTCGTGAAGATGTACGTCTGCGGCCAGACCGTGTACGACTATATGCATATTGGGCACGCCCGCACATACATCGCATTTGATATCGTCCGCCGCTACCTCGAATTCAAGGGGTACGGCGTGAAGACGGTTATCAACATCACGGACGTCAATGACAAGATCAATGACCGGGCAGCGGACGAAGGCCGTGACCCGTGGGACGTGGCGCACGAGTTCACCCGGATCAACCTGGAGGACTTCGAGGCGCTGGGCATCAAGGCGGACGCGTATCCGAAGGCCTCGGAGCACATCCAGAACATGATCGACCTTGTCAAGACGCTGGAAGATGACGGCGTCGCGTATGAGGTGGACGGCGATGTGTTCTTCGATGTCCGCGCGTTCGAGGACTACGGCAAGCTCTCACACCAGGACCTGGAAGATATCCGGCCGGAACGCGAGGATGATATCGTCGGATCAGAGAAGAAGCGGAACCCAGAGGATTTCGTACTGTGGAAGTCCCGGGAAGGCGGTGAACATTCACCGACTTGGGAATCACCGTGGGGCGAGGGCATCCCGGGCTGGCATATCGAGTGTTCCGCCATGTCCATGGACCTGCTGGGGGAGCAGTTCGATATCCACGGCGGTGGCTCCGATCTTGTGTTCCCACATCATGAGGACGAGATCGCACAGGCCGAGGCTGCCACCGGCCAGCAGTGGGTGAACTACTGGATGCACAGCGGGCTGGTGCGGATGGATGAGGACAAGATGTCGAAATCCCTCGGGAACTTCGTGCCCAGCCGCGAGCTGCTGGACGCATACGAGCCGGAGGCGATCCGGCTGATGGTGGCCGGCACCCATTACCGGAAACCACTGGACTACTCAGAGGAGAAACTGGAGGAGGCCGAGCAGAACCTGGCACAGTTGCGCAACACGGTACAGACCGTGACAGCCGAACTCCGGGACGTGGATACGGTGCCGGGACCGTACACCGCGGACGACGTGGACACACTGAACACGGTGTTTGAGCTGCAGGCCCGGTTCCTGGACGCGATGGACAACGACTTCAACACGCCAGAGGCCCTAAAGCATCTGTATGGACTGGAGGAGCTGTTGAACCAGTACGTGAACGAGGCGGACGCACCGAAACGCCCGGTGCTTGAACGCGGCCGGCATACACTGCAGGAGCTCGGCGGCATCCTCGGTGTACTCTCTGCCGAAGAAACGGATGGATCAGACACTGATGAAACACTGGGAGCGCTGCTTGATGAGCTGGTGGAACTTCGAGACGATCTCCGGGAGAAGCAGCAGTACGCGCTGGCAGATGATCTGCGGGACGCGATCACGAACGCCGGTATCCAGATCGAGGATACGGACCGCGGCACCCGGTGGAAACAGGTGCAGTAACCGTCCAGTACCAGTTACAGGCACGCTCCTGCACATTCCAGACGTGTATTTAAATACTGATCTGTGCATGGGAATCATAGCTGATTTCACATACGAATGAAAGAAGGAACTGCCTGACGGGACCATTTTTGCGTACCAGGACAGATGCGCATACGTTCTGGACGCGACTGATCACCCCGTGTCCGTCCCGTTTGAAGATATTGCATACATTGATGACGGTGTGTACGCAGTCCAGTTCTCGACGGGGATTGCCGAGGACCGCTCACAGTACAGTGGTGTAGTCCGGGAGGAGGGCCTGGGCCGAGAGCGGTACGAGGACTGGGAACAGGGCCTGCAATATCTGGAGGAGGTCAGACGCCACCCGCACAGGAATGCTGGACCGGTATGGCCGGCCGTGGAATCATTGCATCGGCAACAGCAGGCTATGGCAGAGACCGGTCGCGGTGGTTCTCAAAGAACATGTCCGGGCAAAAGCAACGAATCTTTTTGGAGCATTGTTCGATTGACAGCAAATAAGTACGCCATAACACTGCCTACCCGGTATATCAAAGAATCAACCTGTCTGACAGCACGGACTGAACGGATGCTGTACAGCGAGGGGCGACACTGGACGGTTATTCGTCGTCCAGCAGGTCTGCTGCACGGTCGCCCAGAAGCTCCCGTACCTTTTCTTTCTGGTCTTCGTCGGGGTCGTTGCTCATTGAATCACCACCGGTTGACGGTTTGGACCGACCACATATAAATCTCTCGGTTTTCTACTGACCGGTCACTGCAGTTCCTTCTCGATCCGAGCGACCATAGTGTCAGGATGATTAATGTACTCCCGGTAATCCTCAAAGAACTCGACAGCATCCGTCATCGGGACATCGTACATGTCACAGCGGTCACGAACATAGTCCTGGAATCTGTCTGCCTCACCAGCGTCAAACGTCTTTAGACTAACAGGTGTATCCGCAACCAGTTCTTCGATATCTTCACCACGGGTGTATGCTGCCTCCAGATGGTACTGCTCCTCTGAATCTCCACCCTCAAGCACGTACAGGACCATTTTCCTGGTTAAACCTGCTACCAAATAGTTATAAGTACTACACTACAGGAGGTAGGAACGCCACAAGCTATAAAGAGCGTCGACCGTAATCCTGAGGATATGACAGAATACGATCTGATCGTGATCGGTGCCGGGTCTGGACTGGACGTGGCCTCTGCCGCGGCGCAACAAGACATGGACGTGGCCGTCGTAGAGGACGGGCCGATGGGCGGCACCTGCCTGAACCGGGGCTGCATCCCATCAAAGATGCTGATCCACCGGGCGGACGTGGCACGCACCATCCAGAACGCGGAACAGTTCCATATCGATGCGGAGATCAACGGCCACGACTTTGCCGCCATGATAGAGGAGGTCAATGACGAAGTCGACGAGGACGCATCAAGTATCGAGAAAGGTATCCGGAACACGGAGAACATGACGCTGTACAAGACCGAGGGCAGATTCGTCGACGAACGGACGCTGGAGGTCGGCGACAAGGAGATCACGGGTGAGAAAATCGTGTTGGCGGCGGGGACGCGGCCGATGGTTCCACCGATCGACGGGCTGGACGAGACGGACTACCTGACGAGCCGGGAGGCATTACGATTAGAAGAGCAGCCCGATCATCTCGTGATCCTGGGCGGTGGCTATATCGCGGCGGAACTGGCGCATTTCTACGGGTCGCTCGGGACGGATATCACGGTCATCGAGATGACGGACACGATGATCGGGCACGAGGATATCGATATCAAGGAGCGGTTCACGGACCTGTTCTCGGACGAGTACGAGGTCTACCTGGAGCATAAGGCCACCGCAGTAGCACAAGAGGGGGATACGTTCACGGTTGAGGCCGAGAGTAAAGACGGTGAACTGATCGAGGTATCCGGTGATGAACTGCTGGTGGCGACCGGGCGCGTCCCGAACACGGACCGTCTGAAAGTAGAGGAAGCTGGTATCGAAACGGATGACCGCGGGTTTGTGGAGAACAACGAATACCTGGAAACCTCTGCGGACGGCGTCTGGGCGCTGGGTGATATCGCGGGGAACTGGCTGTTCAAGCATTCCGCGAACTACGAGGCCCAGATCGTGTTCGAGAACGCGGTCATCGGGCATCAGCATGACGTGGACTATACGGCGATGCCGCATGCCATCTTCTCCGAGCCGCAGGTCGCCGGTGTCGGTTACACGGAGCAGGAACTGGAGGAAGACGACGAGGGGTACGTGGTCGGGACGTACGAGTACGCGCGGACCGGGATGGGCGCAGCACTGAAGGAGAACGACGGATTTGTCAAGGTGCTGGCGGACCCGGAGACGCGAGAAATCCTGGGATGTCACATCCTGGGGCCGGATGCGTCCACACTGATCCATGAGGTGCTGGTGGCGATGCGGACCGGGTCCGGGACGGTGGAGGATATCACGGCGACGATCCACATCCATCCTGCGTTGAGCGAGGTCGTGCAGCGGGCGTTCAACGAGATACGGTAACAGTCACAGGTTACATACCTGCCTCGAGGAATGTGAGCAGGTACATGAGCAGGATGCCGGTGAGGAACGTACCCATGAGCAGGGTGAGCTGTGTCCGGTCTTCTTCGCCTCTGATCTCCGGGATCAGGTCGGAGCCGGCGATGTAGATGAATGCACCGGCGGCGAACGGGAGGAGGACATGATTCAGTTCGTCGACGCTGCCGGCAAGGACGATGGCGATGATGGCACCGATGAACGCGGTAAGTGCAGAGACGAAATTGTAGGCGACCGCTTTCCGCGTGGAGAACCCGCCGTGGACCATGATGGCGAAGTCCCCGAGTTCCTGTGGGATTTCGTGGAGCGCGACCGCGGTCGTGGTGGCAACGCCGAGCGGGATGCTGGCAAGGTAGCTGGCGGCGATGATGAGGCCGTCGATGACGTTGTGGACGCTGTCACCGAGTAGAATCATGTAGGAGAAGGGCTGTATCTGGTTCTGGTCCATGTGGAAGTGATGGTGGTGCCAGTGGACGTAGTTCTCGACGGCGAACAGTGTGACGATGCCGGACAGGACGATGAGTCCGGTTACCGTGGTGAATCCGTGGTCTTCCGCGGTGTGTGGGATGAGATGGATGAATGCGTTGCCGAACAGGGCGCCGGCCGCGAAGCTGACGAGGTAGACGACCAGTTTCCGGAGGAGGGATTCGCTCAGGGCGAACAGGATGACGCCGATCAGTGAGACTGCGCTGACGGCGAACACGCTGCCGAAGATGTACGCCGTTGCTGGCGCCATGCCGGTCAGTGACTGGCAATGTTATTAAGGAGGCTGCAAATTAACAGTGTATGGGCGACAACCTTTCTCTTGACGAACGGACACTGGAGCGAATCGCTGAAATCCAGGAGCAAACCCGGTTTGAAGACCGGTCGGAACTGGTGCGGACCGCTGTCGAGGCACTGCACCAGGAGACGTACACGATCGCGAACCTGCAGAACCAGGTGAACGCACTGGTCGTGGTCCGACATAACCATCAGAAGAACAGTGCGGTGGCGGATGCTGCCCACCGGTTCGAGGATATCATCAATACCCAGCTCCACAGCAACCTGAAGAACGGGAACTGCCTTGAAGTGTTCCATGTAGATGGTGACGCTGACACGATCAAGCAGTTCTACCGGATGCTGGAGGCCGGTGACAGTACGGATACCGTGAACCTGCTGCCGCAGACCTAGCTGTGTGTGATCTTGAGTCCCATCTCCCGGTAGAACCGCTCCAGTTCCTGCTGGATGCCCCATTGAAGCTGTTCGGCATCAATCCTGACTTGCTCGGCGTCCGCCTCAAAGGATGCGAGGACGTCGTTCAACAGGTCCAGGTAGGGGATGATTGCCTCTACAAGTTGCTGGCATTCCTCACTTGAATAGCTGGCAAGCGTGGTTTCAAGCCATTCCGTCGCCAGTTCCAGCTCCTCCGCTTTCTGTGACTCCATGCTTTCAGTGATCTCCCGGAATACCGGGTCACCGACGTTCTTCAGGCTGCCATACATCCCTTTTGCAACAACGCCCATCGTCTCCATCCCAAGCAGGATCACCACCGGGTCGTTCTCCTCGAACAATCGGGCATAGTACTGCCGCATCTTTGGGTGGATCTGGACGTGCGCATCACGCTTCTCCAGGTATCGCCCCCAGACCTCAAGCCGATCCAGGTTATAGGCAGACATCAATACTGCCAGTTTCCGGAGATCCTCCGGCAGATCTGCATCAATCAGTTCCTGATACAGCAGAAAGTGCGATGTCTTCGCATAGTGGAACTGTGCCGCAGACGCGGTCGTAAACTCACGGATATGCTCCGGCACTGCTTCGTCCTGTGCCCAGTCGATATGATCCCAGAACGGTCTGCTCTCCGTCAACTTTTTCGAGAGCTGTGTATTTAACCCTGTTCCCTCGTTATACGCCCTATCAGTCGGAATACTTTCACGCATCAGATTACCTGTAACTACATGTAAGAAGATTTAAAATCCACAAACCCACTTCCACCGACCGATATCACTGAAATGCATTATCACTTACGACACGATCTGGAACCATCTACCGGGCACTATGCATACCGGCCATCAGCTTCCGAGAGGTCGAACCCCGCAGGTGTTCTTGACAGACAGAAAAACTGATTACCGTTCATCGGTTTTTCGAATGACATGCCAGCCGAACTGGGTCTCTACCGGGTCCGAGACTTCGCCGATATCCAGCTCGAACGCGACCTTCTCGAACGGTTTCACCATCTCCTGCCGGCCGAAGAACCCGAGGTCGCCTCCGTTCTTGCCGGACGGCCCCTCTGACTTTTCCTTCGCCAGCTCGGCGAAATCTGCACCGTCATCGATCTGCTGTTTGATCTGTCGGGCATGCTCCTCGTTGTCCACCAGGATGTGGGATGCACGTACTTCGTTTGGCATAGAATGGTTATTTCACCCTCATTCTTAAATGCTGTATTGGTCTATGCCAGACACTGATCGTTCCATATCAACAATATCTGGAAAGATACTACCGGATTTAAATACTGGTCAGGGACGTTCAGGTGATGACTGAAGATAGTATTGATCCTGACTGGAAGACAGCACTGGAAACAGCTCCCCTGACAGACGTATCCGTGAATGATATTGACTGGTCCACACTTGATGCGGACAGTCCCGACAACTACGATACGCTGCCCACGTTCCTTGCAACGCAAATCCGCCATATCGAGACCACAAACCTTGCTCTGTACGGTCAGATCCTACACCAGATACCCTATAACAGGGAAGCGGATCAGAAGATGATCCTGCGACTATCAGCCTACAATACGAACCGGGCCAATATCTGGACACATTACCTCGAACGAACACCGAGTGACACCACCCCCATTATGCCCGACCTGGAACAGTTCTACGACACCCTGTTCAAAGAGGACGACCCACTGCTCACCCTGCTCGTGCTGGAAACACTGAACATGGCCGGAATTGCACTGTACAGGACACTACCGGATACCGGTGACGCCGCATTCGACCAGATCATCACTCGTGTCAGCATGCAGAAACGAGAAGAATACGGACTGGTCCTGCCCTGGCTCCAGGACAAACTGGCCGATCGCACCCCGGAAGAACAGCAGGAACTCATCGCCGACCTCCAGTACTACATCGACCATCTAGAAGACATGTACCACGCCACACACAACCACAGCGATGCATTCAACGCACACCGGGCACGGAACGAACTACAGGAACTGATGGAACGCATCTACAGCAACGCCGGACTCATCGACCGTTCCCCACACACCTCAGACAGCTAGCCCGGCCAGGGTCGAAGATCAGAGATCTTCTCGCCGGACCGGCTATTTCTCAGTTCGTTGTCATAGCCCGGCCAGGATTCGATACCGCGCTTCTTATAGAGAAGCAAGGATGTTTGAATCCGCTGACTAATAGCCCGGCCAGGATTCGAACCTGGGGCTGCGGCTCCAAAGGCCACAATGTTTGACCACTCGAAACTCCGTAAGGAGTTTCTGCGAGTCACACCGATCTGGAAGAACGGTGTTCAAGCAGCGACAGAGGTTGCTGCTGTGAAAAACTCGCAGTACGAGTTTTGACCACTACACCACCGGGCTGTACGGAATCAGTTCGTCACCACACTACAATGTGCGGTCACGAGGCAATTGTTTTACCTGATTCTTATTAAGAACATGCATTAATGTGCCAGTATGGCGGAAGAGCAAATGGAATCAGAGGGTCTGCGGAATCGGCTGGACACGGTGCTTGACAGTCTGTATGCGTCGCGGCAGCCACTGGCGGCGCAGGACGAGCTGCGTGAACAGTTTCTTGGCGTGTACGAGGACCTGCTTGACCAGTTGCAGGAGGAAGACGAATCGCTGGCAGAAGTCGAGACAGATAAGGCGGTCGTCGATTTGCCTTCACCGGTTGCTGGGACAGTTGAA
>CAZCWR010000047.1:8562-10724 GCA_964502455.1 uncultured archaeon
TCGCTGGCAGAGGATCACGGGTACCTGTTTTCGATCCCGCAGCATCCGATGTACCGGCGGTTACTGGATGACGACGTGCTGGCGTTCGTCGGTACAGGCGCAGTATATACACTCCCTGCCGGAGAACAGTGCAAAGAAGAGGATATCACAGCGTTGCAGGAGCAGCTTGAAGCGCTACGGTAAGTCATATCACAGTTCTGCCGTAAGACGGAACTTGATAACCTTCAGAGGGGTATCTGCAGTAATCTCACGACCATAGTATTGTTCATACGTTTCATACATCTCCTCCTCTGATGCAAACGGCTCATGGCCCTCCCGATCCTCTACCGTCAACCGGTCGAAGGTGGTCCGTTTCACCCATTCAACGGTTGCTTCGGCAAATGATTCGCCATCACTGTCACAGAGTTCTAACCTGTCATTGACATCGATCTGTTTCTCATCCTCGACACGCCATGTCGTATCTTTCTCACCGGATAGAACCAGATCAGGAAGTGGATCAGCGAACTTCAGCGACTTCATACATCTTGCCCCAAAGAACCAATTACTGCACTTCAGTCTTCCGGATTTCCAGATCGCGGAGCGGGTAGATCTCTTTCACGTCTTCCTTGATCTGTTCCTGAAGTTCGTCCTGGAAGATGGCTTCCATGAAGTCGTTGAATGACTGGTCTTCGGCAGCGTCCTCGACGATGTCTGCGATCCGTTCCCGGAGTCGAGAAATCTTGGCGGACTTGGTCTTCCGGATTGTGGTCGCCACAATCTTGACGCGGACATCCTGTCCGTCCTTCGTGGTGACGTCGCCAACGTAGTCGAGGCGGTTGGAGCGGCGCCCCACCATCTTGGAGATGTATTCCCGGGACGTGTCGTGGCCGGCGACAATGGTCTGTGCCGTGCTTCCTTCGACATCCGTGACTTGCAGGTAGACATCCATGTAGTATTTCTTGGAGGTCGGCATCAAGTCTTTCAGGTTCACCTTGACGGTGCGTCCGTCCAGCAGGTCTTCTTCCTCTGCCGGTGTCTGTGCGACGACCTCGTTCCCGAACAGGTCGGGTGCAACAATGTCATACCATTCCTTCCGCATTACAGCCTTTGCCATTCTCTGTCACCTTGTGTCAACGTCAACTGCAGAGCTCAGACGCCCTGCTGATAGGACTTCCCCTGTCAATTTTATAAACCTATTCTGGTCGTCGCGCGGGATCTTCCCGCCGGCCGCGGCATCGTGCCCGCCACCGGTCCCGTCACACGCGGAGCATACGCCATCCATCAACGTGTTCATCAGCACACCGTCCTCAACCATGCTGTCACGGGCCCGGGCCGAGATCTTGATATCGTCCTCATCCTTGTGCGCCATCCCCACCAGAATATCGCCGGAAACGATGTCGGACCGCTGGCAGATAGTCGTAATCGTACCGATCATATTCGCGTGGATGTTGTCCTCTGCCACTATGATCGCGCCGTGTTCGAATTCTTTGATCACTTCATCGTTGTCCAGGTTGTCTTCCACGTAGGACAGGTAGTTTCCGATCTTGCGACCGTACGCGCTCTTGATGGTGGACGCCAGATCCTCGTCCTCCTCGAGACAGACCGTGATACCGTCATGTGGTCGGCCGAGCCGCCCGCACGCGTTCATCAGTGACGAGAATTCGCCGATCTCCCAGCCGTTATCCAGTATATACACGTCACCGATCAGCCCACCAACGTCGTATCCGCGGGTAAGGAGGCCGTGCACAATCTGCTTCTCCTCCGCAAGACTCAGGTCTTCCAGCGTCCGCCAGTCACCGTTATTTCTTGGATCGATCCCGATCTCCTTCAGGAACTGGACGGCGCCGGACGGGTTATTGGATATACCGTCCAAGTACGGTTCCGTGGTATACTGGAGTGCGTCCACGATTGACTTCCGGGTACGCCCGTATAATCGCAGGCCTTTCTTCCGCTCGATCAATCCCTCTTCCGCGGCCTGCTCCATCATACCCTCGTTCAGGCCAAGGTAGGTACCGCCGTCCTTCTGGACGTCACCGGTCGCCCCGACCAGTGCATACGTCAGCAGATCTGTATTGGTATCATCAAGCGTCTGCATCACGAGGTAGGTAACGCCAGCGCCCGAAATGTCTTCGCCGCCGTCGATCCCCACCCGGTGCGGGTTCACATGGTGCGCGATGCTCCCG
>CAZCWR010000048.1:0-10667 GCA_964502455.1 uncultured archaeon
ACTGTCACTGGGTAGCCCGGTGATGGTGCGGATTGATGATTCGGACCAGTACTGGCAGTACCTGGAGAAGATGAACGAGATACTGGATCGGGGTGAGACCGAACTACCATCCGGTGAGCCGATGCCGGTCGAGACTATGCCGGTGTTCGTGGCGAACCCGGATTTTGCGGAGGAGATGGCACGGCAGAAAGGATTACCGATCCAGCCCGACCCCGAGGACTCAACATCCGAGCGGATGCGGAAGACGTTCCAGGTGCTCAGCAACTCGACGGAGCGGCGGATGGCATTCATGAAACAGGGCTATCTGACGAACTATGGATACGAGTCGGAACTGGTCCGGAAGATGATGGGTGCGGACTGGGATTTGACGCAGCTGTATGACGTTGACGATCCCGAAGAGGCACTTGATATCACCCGGCGACCCATGACTGTGGAGAACGAAGGGACAGAATACGAGTTTGCACCACATGCCGTGGAGGCCGGGGCGATGGCCGAAGTAATCACACGGTTAGATCCGAACGTCCTCCCTGGGAAGAATGAGGAGAAGGCAGATCAGGACGATGTCGGGTGGGGGAAGGGCAACGTCAAAGAGTTCCCCGGCGACGAACTATCCCTGATGGAGAAAGTGGAGCTGTTCCAGAAAGGGTACGTGGAACGCGAGTACAAGGACAGCTCTGTCCGGCTGGAGAAATATGACTTTAACTTCGATGAGAACCATGTCGAGTACGGGTTCGATGGCATCCCGGTCACACAGACGATCGAGGTGTTCGAGGACCTGATCGAGGAAGAGCTGGACTGGAACGAAACGATCGAAGGTATCGCAGTGTCGCAGGTCCGGACAGCGTACCACGTCCTGGACGCACTGGAGGAGCGTATCCCGGAGATCACTGAGGTGCCGGAGAGTCGCCGGGAGGAGTTCGATGAACTGCTGGGGCAGGTCGAGGACCAGATCACCGACCGGTACAATGCGGATGTCCTCAATGCAGCACTGGAGGACCAGTTCTACCCGTCACGGGATGCAGTCAACACCTACGTCGAGAAACTGCTGTCCTTCCGTAACGACGAGCCATACCGCACCGATCATGGAACGGAGAAAGAGATCGATCCGATCGAACTGCAGGAGGAAGAACTCCAGTTCTTTAACTTCAGTGAGGACGACTACACGAACGGTGAACCTAACACCAAGGACGTGAAGGACTTCAGGGACAAGGTCCAGACCAATGTCAACCGCAATCTATGGGACGGACGGGACGAAGAAATGAGCCTGGACGAATACCTCTCCCGGTACGATGTCCGTGAAGATATCGATCACATCCGGCAACGGGTCGGCGAGTTCAGCTGGGATGGCGTGGAAAAGATGATACAGAACGGCACGTTCAAACCCGAGGAATGGGACGACAAGGAACTGCTCTTCACCGATGCCAGTGACCTACCTTCCGATGATGAACTGGCCCAGATAAAGGACCCGACACGACAGGTGAAGAATAAGATCATCCGTAACATGGTCGCGGAACAGGACTACACTGTCCCATCCGCGTACGTGGTGTCACGAGAGATTGTGAACCGAAAGGCAACGTAACGGTGATACACAATGGGACTGAGAGACGACCTTGAACGGTTTCGGCAGGTCGGTGAAGAAAACCGTGAAGACCTGGCAGACTTCATCCAGCACGGAGACCTGGGTGGGAGTGGCAAGGACGAGATCAACATCCCGGTCAAGATCGTGTCCCTGCCCGAGTTCGAATACGATCAGCGCGACATGGGCGGTGTCGGCCAGGGCGACGGCGGTACACCCCAGCCCGGCCAACCCATCGGCCAGCCCCAACCACAGCCTGGAGACGACGGTGACGAGGACGGCGAACCCGGCGAGGATAGCGGAGAGCATGAATACTACGAGATGAACCCGGAAGAGTTCGCGGCGGAACTGGACGAGGAACTCGGACTGGATCTGGAGCCGAAAGGCAAGAACGTGGTCGAAGAAAAAGAGGGACCGTTCACGGACCTGACGCGGACCGGACCCAACAGTACGCTTGACTTCGAGCGCATGTTCAAGGAGGGGTTGAAGCGGAAGCTGGCGATGGATTATGATGAGGAGTTTCTCGCGGAAGTCTGCAAGGTTGACGGGATGACACCCCGTGACGTGTTCGAATATGCATGTGGTGACAATGTCCCGGTATCACTGAGAGAGATCGCGTCGATATATGACGACATTCCCGATGAGGAACTGGGGTACTGGGAGTCGATCGAGGCGGTCGAGGAAAACGTCGAGCGCGAATCAGTCCAGCAGAAGATCCGACGTGAGGGTATCAAACAGGTACCGTTCCGGCCGGAGGATGAACGCTACAAGCAGCCGGAGATTATTGAGGAGAAGGAGAAGAACGTGGTCGTCGTCAATATCCGGGATGTGTCCGGGTCGATGCAGGAGAAAAAACGGGAACTTGTGGAGCGGACGTTCACCCCGATGGACTGGTACCTGCAGGGCAAGTACGACAACGCCGAGTTCATCTATATCGCACACGATGCGGACGCATGGGAGGTGGAGCGGGACGAGTTCTTCGGCATCCGGTCCGGTGGCGGGACGAAAATCTCCAGCGCGTACGAACTGGCTGATGAACTGCTGGAGGAGTATCCGTGGAGTGACTGGAACCGGTACGTGTTTGCCGCGGGCGACTCCGAGAACTCCAGTAACGATACCGAGGAACGGGTCATCCCGCTGATGGAGGAGCTTCCGGCAAATCTGCATGCGTACGTGGAGACACAGCCCAGTGACAACGCCATCAACGCGACACATGCCGAGGAAGTGGAAACGCACTTCGGCGACAGTGATGACGTGGCGGTGGCGTATGTGAACGAGAAAGACGATGTGATGGATGCGATCTACGACATTTTGAGTACGGAAGGGGAAGACTGAACCACAGCGGATGGGAGGGAACAGTACCAATGAGTATGGACAGGCCATCGGGCATAGCACGGAAGCAGGGTATCGCCGGAGAATTAGAGGAGTCCGTGACTGAAGCCAACAACCTGGCGGAAAAGCTGGGGTTGGACCCGTACCCGGTCAAGTACTGGATCGTGGATCACGATGAGATGAACGAGCTAATCGCGTACGGCGGGTTCCAGACGCGGTACCCGCACTGGCGATGGGGGATGCAGTACGACCGGCAGCAGAAGCAGGACCAGTACGGCGGCGGGAAAGCATTCGAGATTGTGAACAACGACAACCCGGCGCACGCGTTCCTGCAGGAATCGAACAGTATCGCGGATCAGAAAGCAGTCATCACCCACGTGGAGGCCCACTCCGATTTCTTCGCGAACAACGAATGGTTCGGCATGTTCACCGATACACAGTCCGACAGTGACGACATCAACGCCGCGACGATACTGGCACGGCATGCAGATAAGATCGAGGACTACATGACAGACCCGGAGATCGACCGGGAAGAAGTGGAAAAATGGATCGACCACTGCCTCTGCCTGGAGGACAACATCGACCAGCACGCAGTATACGAGCGACGGCTCAACGAGGACGATCCGTACGACGTGGACGGGAATCTGAGAGAGAACATCGATGAACTGGATCTCTCGGACGAGGTCAGAAACGAGATCTTTGACGAACAGTGGCTGGAACAGATGGACGAGGACGACCCTGTCCGGTTCCCGGAATCGCCGGAGAAAGACATCCTCGGGTTCATACTGGAGCACGGGATGCAGTACGACGAGGACATAGAGCGTGCCGTGGAGATGGAGCCGTGGCAGAAGGACATCCTCGAGATGATGCGAGAGGAATCATACTACTTCGCCACACAGAAAATGACAAAAGTGATGAACGAAGGGTGGGCGGCGTACTGGGAGTCCATGATGATGAGCCGGGAATCGTTCGCCGAGAACGATGAATTCATCACATATGCAGACCACATGGCCCGGGTACTGGGCTCCGGCGGCCTGAACCCGTACGCCCTTGGCCTGGAGCTGTGGCAGTACGTGGAGAACAAGAAGAACCGGGACGGCGTTGTCGAACAGTTACTGCGGGTCGACGGCGTATCCAGTGACACGTACGACGACATTGATACGGACTACGTACAGGACCTGCTTACACCGGACCCGGTCATAGAACAGGTGCAGGACCCGGACGTACTGGACGCGATCACCGAGTTCGGGATTGATGCGACACAGACCGCAGTGGACGCGGCCGGAGACAAGATCGACCAGGCATCCGTGGAGCATATTTTACAGGCGCTGGGCGTCACCGTAGACTACGAGGACGACCCCCGGTTCGATGCGGACATGATCGAACAGGCCCGTGACGGCAACATTGATCTCGACCGATACCCGTGGAAAGCATTGACGTATGAAGGCCTGGCAGAGCGGCATTATTCGTTGAACCGGCTGGAGAACCGTGGATTCCTGGATCGGACCTCCGATGATCGGATCGCAGAGATTGACCAGCTCCTGATGGATACGGACCGGTACAACACGATCGAAGAAGCCATCGAGGACGTGGACTACACCGCGGGCTGGGACGAGATGTTTGATGTCCGCGGCAGCCACAACGATGTCACCTTCCTCGATACGTACCTCACACCGGAATTCATCACGGAGAACAACTACTTCACCTACGAGCACTCAAAGGCAAGAAACCAGTTCCTCGTCGCAAGTGATAAGGCAGAGGATGTGAAGAACAAGTTGCTCCTGCAGTTCACCAACTTCGGGAAACCGACGATCGCCGTCTACGACGGGAACTTCGAGAACCAGAACGAACTCCTGCTCGGCCACAACTACAATGGCGTCATGCTGGACCAGTCGCAGGCAGCAGGGGTGCTGGAACGGACCTACGAACTCTGGGGTCGTCCCGTCAGCCTCGTGACAACGATCAAGGAGGTGGACGACGAGGATATAGAAACGGCACGACACCGCAACCGCGAACCCGAAGGCACAGAGGCGTTCTACGAGCTACGGTACGACGGCGACGAACATACCGTTCAGAAGCTTTCAGACGATGAAAACGATGATATAGACGACTGGTTCGGTCCGTACGCGGACGACCTGGTTGCCGATGATATCGACTACGATACAACACCTGATGAATGGCTCCAATAAAAAATACGCTTTACCGGTTAAAAACACAGAAAAATAAATATTCGTTTAGTATTTTGCAGTTATATTTTTAAATATAGGAACACAAGTGTCGTTCGAGGTGTATCTAATGGACGCACCATATGATGTCAACGTAGACGTGGAGGATGGCCAAACCAGTATCGAAATTGCATACGATGATGCCAGCGCGCTACCCGATGACGTAACGGCGAACCTACAGCAGTATGGTTTCTGGGACGGAGAGGAGGTCGAAGAAGGAGCAGTCTACCTTCCCCACGAACACGAAGACCTCGCGGCCGAAGTCTACAATGACGCTGTTCGCGTCGTCTACGAGACCGAACTGGATGCAGACGATCGGGAAGATGCTGCACACGCTATCGAGCGCATCGTGAACGGCGGGTCCACGCTGATCTCACCGGAAATGGTCCTCGATGAGCACATGGACGACACGGCCGAGGAACCCGTGGAGGACTACGTGTCCGAAGAACAGCTCAATGACCCACACGCCGATCTTCAACGCAGATCCGGTTATGGCGGAGCACCAAAATAATCCTTAGAGAGCAACCCTGCCACTACCACCCACTGTAGGGATTACAGCGGTCCGATCCGGGGAATACCTACTACCAGATCACGGATCGCTCCAAGGATTCGTGCCAGGAGACTCCAGGCCCACCACAGCAGTCCCCGGCGCTCCGGTTCCACCGGTTCGGCCGGAGCTGGCTGAGTGTCCGGGGACGGCTGCTGGGGCCGTATCAACGATGCACCACTCTCCGGGGTCAGGTACTCTTCACCAGTGTCCTCGTCTGAATCGTTCACAATCGGGCCGTCCCCGATCACAGTATCGTTATCTACCGGTATCTCTCCATCCGGCAACATATCATCCGGAATCAATCCGTCCGATCCGTCACCGTCACCCCCACGACCATCTCCATCTTCTCCATCTTCTCCATCTGCATCATCGTCACCGCCATCACCTTCGTCCTCATCATTCCTATCATCAGCACTGTCACCGTTTCCGTCGCCATCACCGTCGGTGTCTGTATCGTTTCCGTCTGTATCGTTTCCGTCTGTATCGTTCACAGGGATATCTTCTCCGTTCGTATCGTTCACGGGGAGGTCTCCCCCGTTTGTATCGTTCACAGGGATGTCGATGGTATCGTTGACGGGTACGTCGTCGCCGACAGTATCGTTGCCGGTGTCTGTCCGGTCTTTCAGTTTCTGTCCGGGTAACGGTGTTTTGTGGTAGTCGGGGTACTGTCCGGTCCTGTGGCCGTACTGTGTCCTGTCCGTGATGTACTGATCCTGTGTGGTGTGGTCGCCATCGGATTTCCGGTCCCGTGTGTACTGGTATGCGTGGATACCGTCGTCTCCTTCGATCGTGGTTTGTTCTACCTGGCCCGGGTCGCCGGATACGGACCGTTTGACTGTGGTTCCGTCCCCGTCGTGTGTCGTCCGCTGTGTGGCATGGATCTCATCTGTTGACTGCTGTCCGGTGTACATCGTGTCGCGCATGGCCCGGCGTTGTTCCTGCATGTGTTGTTCCATGGCGTCCTGCTGACGGTCCATCTGTTGCTCCAGTGTATACCGCTCACCGTCGTGTTCGTACATGCTTGAACGATCAACTGTATCATACCTGTACCGGTTGTGATCGGTGTAGGTGCCGTAGGCCGAAACAGCGATTACCACGGTCAGAAGGAGGACGCCGACCAGTGCCGTACGCCGTACGCTCACATTCACACCGGGGATACGCATCGTTACCGGGTAGATGCACCCGTCCGACTTTTTTAAGGGGGTGAACTGTTACCGCCAGCTGTGTGCTGTGACAAGAGTTGCATGGCGCCCAGTGACAGGCAAAGAAAAAGAAAAGAGAGATGTGGTGATGGCGATCGCAGGGCTGTACACACCGGTTACCGGAAGAGTCCGGACACAGCGTTCTGAAGCGCTCCTAACACGTCCTGTAGGAGTGTGAAGGTTCCGCCCTGTCGGAGTGGACTGGTCGTGGTCGTCTCGGTTGCCGCTCCTGCCCTGGTCTCGGATACGTCCCCGTCAGTTCCTGTGTCCTCGACCTGTTCCGATGCAGTCTCCTCACCCAGGTTTGTTTCCCGGTCCGAGGCAGTATCAGTGGTACCGGTATCCGTGCCGGTATCTGCATCCAGTTCCGAGGCACCGTCGAACCGACTTTCCGTATTCTGGGAGGCATTCACGGATCTGTCACCGTCTTCAACGTTCTGTTCGACGTTCGTGGAGATCGCGTCTTCGTCACCTTCGACGGTCCGCTCACGATCACGCTCGACCTCTGCCGGTTCACCGGCTTCCTTGGTCACGTGCTGTTCTGTATGTTCCTCAACACGTGCATCATTGGTTTCCACCGATACACTGGACTCCTGATCGACCGATACATCTCCGCCATCGACATTCGCATTCTGGCTGACGCTGACATCACCGTTCTCATCATGACGATCTGCAGCGACCATCCCCACCAGCGATAGTACCAGTACACCGGAAAGGACAACCGCAGAGATACGTGACAGCACAGCCATATTTGTATCAAGACGCAATTTGTGTCACCAGTTCAACCAGACCCAACCAGACTTTTAAACAGCGTAGCTAGTACGATCTATGTCACATCGGGGAAAGAGTTGCATTCCCCGCCCGTACGGACTGGAGAACACAAGAAAAAAGAGGAAAAGAAAAACGTGGAGAAGGGTACAGCGAGCGTTATGCCGCTCCTCCTGCACCGTTAAGCTGGAGCACCACAAGCGTCTCGGCGTGCGAGTTGTCCGGATTCATTTCCACGATGCCGTCGGAAGATGCAGAGGTTCCGTACGGTTCTGCTTCGGCGAGTGGATCGAAGTCGGATTCCCACGTACCGATCTGGTCGTAGTATCCAACGATGTCCACGGCGTCAGCGTTGGCACCGGTGACCACCCCATCGTCATAGGTCAGGGCATGTGTCTCCGACACGTCATGGTATTCGATGCAGTGTGCGTCCATGTATCCGTCCCCCTGTGGAAGGTCCGTACTGGTTCCAAACTGGTCCGCATCGAGCGGACGATCATAGTGTTCGGTCAGTGGGAACTCGACGGTGAACGGATCGGCAGAACTGTGCCAGTCGATGCCATCAGTTTCCATCGAGAACTGTGTGTCCGGAATGGATTCGCCAACGACCGGTTCACCGTCCTCGTTGAGCAGTGTCAGGCAGATGCGGCCGGAGCCCTCACCATACCCGTCCGGGTTGTACTCGTCCCGCGGATTCAGGTAACTGATCCAGTCCTCCGCTCTCGCCTCAAAGAAAGGGTCACCTTCTTCAGGTGCGGGCTCAATGTATGCTTCTTCACTGACAGTACCACTGCCTTCATCAGTTATCCCGATCTCATCGCTTGCAGTATTCTCTTCCGCCGATGCATTTGCTTGTTCTGTAACCGTTGATCCATCGTCACTGCCGGTATCGTGGCATTCAAGCCGGTCACCGTGGTAGTGACAGTTCGGATCATCTGCGGACCGTTCCGCATCCGACGATCCGCTGTCTGATGACGACAGCAATCCGTCCGTATTCCAGGTAGATGGACTGGTCTCACTGGTATCGTCTCCACCATGATAGGCGAAGACCGCTGCACGTACCGGAGCATCATCACCTAGAGAGAGTTCCGATGCGCCGTCTCCGGGAATCGGATATGCTCCTAGGACCCCCAGCCCAATAATAAGACAGGTAACAACTGTTACTGATCGTTTGTGTGTTCTCTTCATGGTACAGTGTAGAACCCGCTCCACGTTTTTTAGAAGACCGCCTCATACGAACACCGCCCAACCTGTACTCGCATTCCACATCTTAACGATTATTGAACTACTACGCTCTGCCCGCTATCCGCACATCCCTCTTATCTAAAGAAAAAAGAAGAAAAAAACAGAGGACCCAGCCCGACTGTCGTTAGCTGGTTGTCCCATCTCTACGTCAACTGATTGACGAAGACGACCTCTGCGTGATTGTTGTCCTCATCCGGTGCAAGCGTGACCTGTCCATCGGAGAGGCTATTTTCACCGTACTGGTAAAGTTCGCTGCCGAATGGATTGCCCCGGTTGGCATCGTCCCAGTACTCGGTAACGCCGACAAACTCAACTTCATCCGCGTCAGGACCAGAGATCTCCTCCATACTGTAGGTGTAGTCTCCAAACGGTAAGTTGTGGTACTCGGCGCATTCTGCGTCGAGCATGCCGTCACCTTCCGGCAGACTTGGATCACTACCGACCATATCTGCCACGTGATCCAGTGGTGTTGAGAACGTCACCGGATCAGCATCGTCGTACGCTGACTCGTGCTCATTAATGTTCGTGTCCACGCTGAACGTTGCATCAACAGTGTCCCCGTCGATGACTTCACCGTCCTGGTTCAGCAGGACCTTGCAGACCTTCATGTCACCCATGGAATCCAATGTTTCATAGTCCAGTATGTGGTCGCGGGGGTTCGGATAGGAAATCCAGTCCTCACCCTGACCATCAGGCTCAGGTGCCGGAGTCACATCTCGTTCCTCCGTTACGTCAGTGGACGGACTATCCTCCACATCACTATCTCCCGGTGATGTATCCGGTTGGTCGCCACCACCGACAGTATCGGTCCCATCTGACGGAGTGTCGGGGCCGTCCCACAGCGATGGCATATCACTTGTATCCTCTTCGCCACCAGCAGCGAATGACGGTGGACCAGGTGGTACGTCGGTCGGCGGTGTTGCCGCAGACAGACCGTCTGAAGTATCCGTTGCAGAGAACCGTTCACCCAGTGATGTTCCGGCGAATACATCCCAATCTTCTGAGAACACAGGATGGTCGAATGCGTCCGCAATGTTTGAATGTACGATCGCCTCCTGTGCAGGCGGGTCTTGAAATATATGTGAAGATGTTCCTGGAACAGCCAGTCCTACGAGAAGAAAGAGGACAGCTGCTGCAGATATCGTGTGTTTTCGCTTCATGGTGAGGTGTACAGCCCGTTCCACGTTTTTTAGTAAACACCCTCCTAAACAAGTATACGTCACCGCAGTTGAGTTCCATCTCAATCTATGCCTTGAACTACTGCCAACACTACACAACTCTAATAGTGAAAAGAAAAAGAAAGAAAAGAACAGGCCTACGGTGTCACCAGTAGGATTTACCAGCCCGAAGAGACATCAGCACCCTGCATGATGTTCGAATTCGCTTCCTGATCGACAGATGCATCACTGCCACCGGAGTACACATCAGCACCCTGCATGATGTTCGAATTCGCTTCCTGGTAGATGATCGCATTGCCACCATGCGCTCTGACATCCGCACCCTGCTGGATGTTAGAGTTCGCTAACTGGTCAACAGACGCATCACCAGACTTCTTCTTTTTCTTGTCCTTTGACTTCACATCAGCATCCTGCATGATGTTCGAATTTGCAACCTGGGCGGCAAGCGCCTTTCCAGGCCGCTTTTTCTTGTAGCTCTTTTTCGGCTTCTTGTGCTTCACTTTTTTGTCCTTCTTGGGCTTCTTTTTCTTGTAATCCTTCTTGTAATCCTTCTTTTTCTTCTTCGGCTTCTTCACTTTTTTGTCCTTCTTC
>CAZCWR010000049.1:0-10559 GCA_964502455.1 uncultured archaeon
AAGGTTGTGTTTATGCGGGCTGACAGACCGGGACCTTGCCGGCAACAATTGCGGCGGAGACAACAACGTAGAGGATCAGGAGCGCTAATCCTTTGTGTTTGTGGATTTCAAAGCCAGCGACGGCAGCACCAAGTAATGGGGCGGCCTGTGCACTGATCGGGAGGGAGGAGAGAATAAGGTTTCCGAGCCAGACTGTGGCGGCGCCAATGGCGACCAGTCCGGAGTATGGGATGAATTCTCCGGGAAATGTGAGGAAGGTGCAAATTTCTGGCGGTATCATCCTGTATAGCGTTTGGATGGCCAGTAGAAAAAACTATGGGTAACAGAGGGGGAAATGGAGAAAGACGGTGCGGATGCTGTCCATCCGCACAAATATACCTCCTTACGGGAGGAATTCGCCTTTCTCGATTTTCTCTGGCAGGTATGTTTCTGCGACGAATTCGAACTTCTTGGATGCCAGTGCCTGTTGTTCGATACGGACGCCGCGGTTGAGCATGTCCTGGAGCTGGTCCTGCCACTTCTTGTGCTGGAACCATTCGTACTCCATCATGTCCATGGCGCGTTTGAAGTCTTTGCTTGGGCCGCCTTTCTGGTCTGGTGCCTTGCCTTTCAGGTTTTCTGTCACGTTGTCCAGACCGTATTCGTCGATGTCCTCCATGGTCATCCCGATGAGGTTGGCTTCCGGTGTGGACAGGCGGTCGGATTCGAACGCCAGGTTCATACTGCCGGCCTTGAGCACGGAGTAGATGTAGTATCCCCATGGGTCGCCGTCAGTGAAGATGTAGACCGGGAGATCCAGCTTGTTGTGTAGCAGGTTCGTCAGTCTACGGACACCGCGTGACGGCTGTCCACCGGAGGATACGATGATCGCGTTGTGCTCCTTGTGGAATCCTTCCTCCACCAGTCGATTCACCATACCGGCGGTCTCCACGACCAGTACGTATTCGGCGTTATGTTCCACGAACTCGTAGTCGTCCACGATGGATGGGACGCCGAGCCCGGATTTGCCAAGTTCCAGACAGTTAACCTCGTCACCCTGGTCGTTGATCGTGATCGGTCCAAACAGTCGGCCCTTCGGCTCCGCGATCAGGTGGAGCTGTTCCCGCAGGCTATCCAGCGCGGTCTCCAGATCAACGATAACCGGATCGGATTCTTCCTGATCCTCCAGTGTGTTCTCGTCCAGTCCCGGAATGGTGTGCTTCAGCTGGTAGTAGAGCTCTCGGACAGAGGCGGTTCGGCCTTCCTCAATCAGCTGCTTACATTTCTGTGCGATGAGAACGGTCTGCATGAAGGACCGGGCCTGCCCGATGTTCATGAAGTACCGTTTCGAGGTGGAATCGCCCAGGGTCAGCACACCCTCGTCCTCGTCGAATTCGACGTTAGACCGGCTGCGTACCGGTTTCTCGAAGTGTGGGTTCTCTCCGTTCTTGATCTGTTGGATGATCTGGTCGCCCAGACTCTCCAGCTTCTCAACCGTCATCTCGTCTTCTTCAAGTTGCATTATGCTCCACCTCTGCCTCTAGTTCTCCGTATTTTGCTCCATCTGTTTGCGTACGTCGACCTCGTACTTGTGTTTCATCATGTCGATCAGTTCCTCCCGGATATCCTCCTCGTTGTGCTCCGCGAGCTCGGCGAGTGCCGGCACCATCTCCATCGAGTAGGAGGACAGCTTGTTCGCCTTCTGCTTCTGCCGCTGCTTCTTCCGCTTCTGGGAGAGGTACCGTTTCAGACTGCGGCCAGCCTCCTGCAGCCCCAGCTTCATCTCTTTTGTGATGTCCGGATACGACGCAATTGCTTCCTTACCCTCCGATGTGAACGGTACCCACACCGATGCCATGTGCACCAGGATGTACACCGGACCGGACGGGCGTTCACCGGACTCGGAAAGGCCGTACCGTGACCAGTCCGTCTCCCGGATGGCCTCGGTCGTGGCACACGCGTTCTTCTTGTAAATCAATGGTACCTTGTTCGCGTACCGCAGCACGTTGTACGTACCCTCGTTGTCGATATCACCGCCGTACGCGATCCCGACCTCGATCTGGAACGGGTTGCCCCGGTAGACGGCCGGTTTCCGCGTCACAGAGGTCACGAATTCCGGGTTCAGCTCCTTCTTCATCCCTTCCTCGATCAGTTCTTCACCGATCGGGGAGATACAGTTGGTCGGCGGGTTCTGTAAATCAGTTTTCTGCATCCCTTCCAGCAGGGATTCGACCTCACTTTTCTCCAGTGTACCTGGCCGTTCCTTGCCGGACAGGCCTGCCTTCTCCACGATCTCGTCGGCCGAGGTGCGGCCGACCCGGGTGAACTCGTTCTGCAGGAACGAGCTGACCGTCCGGGACGAAGAGTTCTTAATCATCCGCATCAGGACACCGAGTTCCACACCGTGTGGGTGCGGCTTGATCTCCTTCGGGATCTTCGGTAAATCGTCTGTGACCCGGGGGAACTCGATCGTGTTCCCGTCCGGCTCGTTCAATACGATCTTTGCGTACGGGTTCATGATCGCGGTATGTTTCAGATACGTTTTGACAGAGTGGTGTCCGCCCGTATACTTGCCCTCGATATCCATCTCGATCGATGTGCCGTGGTCGAACTCGTAATCGTCCACGATCCGATCTTCGAGGATCTCCGGCTCGTTCTTCTGCGTGTTGATCTGGACCTTGAACATGTGCGTATCTTCCTGTCCCTTTTTCCGGGAGTACACCTTGACCGGGTTCCCGGTCGTCAGCTGTGCGTACATACCGGATGCAGAAATACCGATTCCCTGCTGTCCACGGCTCTGCTGTAATTTGTGGAACTTTGAGCCGTACAGTAATTTGCCGAAGATGTTTGGGATCACTTCTTTATCAATACCGACCGCGTTGTCCATCACCTGCCACCGAAGCCGCTTTTTGTCGTGCTCCTCGATGGTGACACGGATTTCCGGAAGGATACGTTCCTCCTCACATGCGTCCAGCGAGTTGTCGACGGCCTCCTTGATACAGGTAATGATAGCCTTCTGCGGGTTGCTGAACCCGAGAAGGTGCCGGTTCTTCTCGAAGAACTCGGCCACCGAAATCTCACGGTGGTCTGTCTCCATTCGTTGTTCTTGTTCAGGCATGATATCCCCTCATTGGGTGCAAATGCAACACGTACAAACGCCACAACGGGCAATGACAGGTGCAGCACAGGAAATGGTGCCTTGCCTGCCGACCAGTACCCGTCACGTTACACTATGTTTGACTGGTTCCTTTTAAGATATGCGTACACGGTGGAATGAGACCGCCCTTCCAGTAACTGAGTCACCGCTTCCCGTGCAACCTCAACGTTTGGAACCTTCCCTAATATAGATACGGTTTTGCCGTACACCGCGATCTCCGTGTCTGTATCCTTCTCCAGTTTCTCACGTGCACGACCGTCCTGCCCGATGACACGGCCCTTCAACTGTTCTTTCCTGCTGTCCGAGCCGCTCGTGAACTCGTTGACGTTGATCACACATAGCGTCGAATTGTCCTCTAACAGCCGCAGCGCGCGTTCCGGTGAGAACCCGCGACCGATCGCCTTCACGATGTTGAACGCCCGGATTTCCTCAATCGGGTCATCCGGTGCCTCAATCTCGATCTCACCGTCATCGACACTGATCTCCGCATTCACCAGTTCCCGGATCTCATCCAGCGTCTCGCCATCCGTCCCGATCAGGACCGGAACACGCTCCTCAGGCACCCGAAGATGTCGCACTGTACACTAACCTGTTCATCCAACCTTTAAATACATACTTACGGCTTACAGCGGCGAATTTGGTACGTAGAGGGCGTAACTGGGGCCGATGAGAGGTGATAGAACAGGTCAGATACCGTAATCAAATTCCGTGTCGTGCTCCTGCAGGAACTGTTCGTACAGATCATCATACTCCGGTTCACCGAGCTCGCCGAGATCATGGCCGTTGTCCTCAAGATAGGTCATGAACGCCAAATCATCCTCCTGAAGTGCCTGAATCTCGTCAGGATTATCTTCAGCGTACTGCAGTGCATGTTCAATCTCTTCAAGCGTTGTGTCGTACCCAACATCTGTGAGAAGGGATACAACATCCGCTGGACCGTCCTCGTGTTGAGCTATCTCATACGCGGTTTTCACGTCGATCTCCTCGCCGACGTATGGCCGCCCAAACATGGTCTCCGCGTCCTTCTTGACAGTCATAGTAGAACATGTTGGCAGCTGCTTTATCAATGTTACTGTACGGCCAGTCACACGTTTATTCGCCGATTATATCGTCCAGTACCTCTTCAGTGTCCCGATCGATATCGTATGTCTTCCGGAAATGGTTCAGCACGTTGTCCACGTCCCGTTCCAGTAATTCCTCGGCCTGTGGATGGTGGCTCAGGACAGCCTGGCTGAAGTCGATGAGGTGGACCTTGCTGTCCCAGATCAGGACGTTAAACGCGGACAGGTCGCCGTGCACCAATTTCTCCTTGTTCCACAGGTTGTCCATCGCGTCCACGAGATAGTCCAGTGCAGCCTCCGGATTCGCCAGTTCGAGCTCGTTGAGTCGGGGTGCGGGCCGGTAGTCCTCGCCCAGGAACTCCATCAGCAAGACGTTCTTGTTGAACGCCACCGATTCCGGCACGTTCAATCCGATACTCTGTGCTTTCCGCAGGTTTTTGAACTCTTTCTTGCACCAGTTGAAGATGATTGAACGGCGGTTTCGCTTGATGCCCTCAAACCGGGGATCGCCGAACAGGTACTGTCGCATGTTCTGGTAGTTCGATGCCTCTACCGCGTATATCTTGGCCGCGAGATACGTGGACTGTTCGCTATCGTTGAACTTCTCGGCGACGCAGACCTTGGATTCTTTCCCGTCCTTCACGATGCCGTGCAGCACGTCGAAGTGTCCGTCCTCGGACAGGTCGAACAGAGCTTCGAGGGTGTCCCGGTTGAACACGTTCTCCATGTTCTTCCGGGCTTCGGAATCCTCCCAGAGTCCGGGGCCGTCATTATGCGGCATGTGCAGTGTACCGTGCACCAGCTTGAAATACGTGATCGGGACAGGTGAAGAATAGCGGCGGACAGTCTGGAGACGCAGAATGTTTAAAACAGGAAGTGTAACTCTATTTCATACATGTTTTCCAGCATCATGCGGCTCTTGAACGCGGTATACCGCGCTGTGAAGCGGTGGATGAGGTGGGGTGTTAGTCGTGTTCGTCAAGTGGTAAGTATGCTGACGGGTGGGCGTGTCGTACTCGTTGCGGGGCCGGTCGTCATCGGGTACGCGTTCAGTGAGATGCTGCTGGCTGAGTTTCCGCTGCGACTGGCCGCTTCACTGTTGTTCGGTGCATACGCCACACTGCTGGTCAGGGATATGTCGTTCGATACGGAGGAACCGAAAGTATCGATCGGCCAGTTCCGTATTGCCGAGGATCTGCGGCAGACCGCGGTGGCGACGACACTTGCGATGCTTACTGCGCTCATGGCAGCGAAACGGGTCGCGTTCGCTGTCGTGGCACTGGTCCTGCTGTTTGCCGTGTATTCCTGGCGGTTGATGCCGGAGGGAGCGGTGTATCGGCGTTTTCGGGAGATCCCGGTTGTGGGTGAGGCGTTGCTTGCGTCCACACTGTCCGCGTTTCTGGTATTTGCACTCTTCTTCTACAACCAGCTTGCCGCCGGACCGGAACTGCTGGTGATTCTGTTTATACTTGCCGCCAGGTTCATGATCTGGTTCGTTCTCCCGGAAGAGAAGGAAGAAGAGGACGAGCTGGAACTGGGCGAACCTGAACCGCCGTCAACAATGGTGTCCGTATACGGTGGTGCAAAAACGAAGAACGTACTGATGGGGCTCGGCGCAGTATCGACAGTCCTGTTCTACACGCTTGTTGCGACCGGTTACCTTCACGGGATCGCCTGGTTCTCCGGTATCGCCTACCTTGCAGGGTTCGCACTTGTCGGCTATATGACACCGGAGAACAAAGCGTCTGTGGCCGCTGCTATCCCTGTCCTGGATACGTACATATTTGCGCTCCTGACCGGTCTCGGATGGGCAATCTACGTGTACGTTCTTGAAGTACCGATCGTGTAGGTGTAGGTCTTCGGGTGGATTCGGTCGGGTGGGATCAATCCGGCGGTACCGAAACCATAAAAAGTACAGCTATCCAACAGGGTATCGGTGATGATTTATGGTTGATCGGGTATCTTCAGGAGTTCCTGGGTTCGATGAACTGGTGTCAGGTGGGGTTCCAGAGGGGACTGTGACACTTGTCGCCGGTAGTACCGGATCCGGGAAGACGACGTTTGCCTCGCAGTTCCTGTGGGAAGGACTGGAGGACGGTGAAACATGTCTATATATCACAACGGAAGAGCTTCCGGATGAGATCAGGGAGGATGCAGATGTCTTTGGCTGGGACTTTGCGTCGTACGAAGATGACGGGTCGCTGATCATAGAGTATATCGATCCGTCGACGCGCAGCAACTATTTCCGGGAGGATATCGAGAAGATTGTCGATGAACTTGAGCCGGATCGGCTGGTCGTTGACTCGGTCAGCGCTGTCGGAGCGTACTGGCACGGTGATGACGAGGTCCGCGCCCACGTCAACCAGTTGATTAAAGGGTTCCGGGAGATGGATGTGACCGCCCTTGTCACCGCCGAGAAACCGGACAACAGCAGTACACAGTTCTCACGGTACGGTATTGCAGAGTACGTTGTTGACGGTGTCGTAGCTATCGGTGGACTGTCTCTCGGTAAGACCACGTTCCGCTCCCTCCAGGTCATAAAGATGCGGAAGACGGCTATCACCGAGGATGTCATGGGTCTCAAACTGACCGAGGATGGACTCGTCATTGAGGAAGAAGCCGGGTTCTAGACTGTCGTTTGCCGCCCGCCCCAGGATGCATCGTAGAGAACGCGATCTGCCTTGAACGTGTCATCGATTGATACGTCATGGTACTGCGTGATGTCGTCTACGCTCTCGACCGGAGACAGGTCGATATGTGAAATGACCTCCCGGTCGTTGTAGGCTTCTTTTACGGGTGATGCCTGTTCGAACAGGTTGGTGCGGAATTCGTTTTCACGCGGTGTATAGTCGCCAATGGGATACACGTCGATGCCAGGAAGATGGTTATGGGTTCGTGACATGACAAGCTTCCAGTCCGGTGTGTCTTCCGGGTAGGTTTCGCTGACGGCGTTATCGATCTGTTCCATGTACAGTGGGGCGCCTCCGGGGTTGAGTGTGTCCTTGGTCCGTCCTTTGAATGCGAAGCGCGGTCCGTCGTCTGTCGGTACCGCTTTGAAGATGTCGCCGACATTGTACCGGATTAAGGGAAGCTTCCGATCGAGGTCCGTTACCAGGAGCTGTCCTGTCCGTGGTTCGGTAAGATCAGTGATATCGTAGATGTCGTCTTCTGTAACGTCCTCAGAACTGATCGGCTCGTACAGTGGCTGGTCTTCGGGTGCGGCGATTTCAAGTGTCAGTTCATCTGTCAGCGGTGTCATGTACGCGTCCTCGTCCTCCTGTACCGCGCCGTACCCGAATTCGGTGGTCGCATACGTATCGTGGATGATATCAAATCCCCACTGCTCCTTTAGCGACTGCCGTAATCCATCCGTGACCAGGTCGCCGGCTGGTAACGCAACCCGCATGTTCGGGAACAGTTCTGTCAGCGGCGCACCGTATTCCGCTTCAATCTTTTTACCTTCCTCCTGCATGACGAGTGGTGGACAGGCCACAGCAGTTATTTCTTCCGGATCGCCCTGCTCGAACACCTTCCAGACATCCTCTGCGGACGAATTGTACACGGTTGCATCAAGCGCCTTGGCGCCGACTTCATAGATCCAGCCGGAGATATGATTATCGTCCATCGGCGCACCCAGATTTAAGAGGCCGTCCTCCTCGGTCATACCGGCCATACGGAACGCTTTCGCCGTACGTTCAGCCTGCATGTACTGGTCGTCGGGCGACAGTGGAATCCGTTTCGGGTCGCCGGTACTGCCGGAGGTTTCGAATACCAGTGCATCATCAAATTCCCGGCCAGCCGTGAATGCTTCCAGCGCATCAGAGGTCAGAATCTGTGATCCTGTGGGGTCGAACTCAGTGCTCACCGGCACCGCCCCCGTGGCTGGTATCATTGGCTGTTGAGACACGGATAATACATCTTTCGGCACCGTGGAAGGCACACTGTTCCTCGCTTGACTCCACATCGCCGTCAAACACGCTGCCTGCCAGCGTGTGATAAAGTCCACGATGGAACTCGTCAACGTTTCGATCAACGTCCTGCAGGACCGGTGAATCGGCAAACGCCTCAACGAAGGGTGAGTCCTCGATGGTCAGTACGAATTCGCCTGCATCGATATCAAGTTTTTGCACCTCGAGATAGCCAATTCCCATGAGGTTTGCAGAGTCCATCATCTTGGAGAACATTTCGCGGGCGGGGATGCTGTGTTTTTCGCCGAGTTGTTCGGCTGCAAGACTGCCGTGAGCTTTTCCTGCTGCAAACAGCATATCAAAGGCGGTATCTCCGGTTTCCTTGTACGCCTCTTCAACAAAACTCACAAACGTATGCACCGGAAGGATGAGGCCGCGGATACCGAGAAGCTCGAACCGGCCTTCATCAAACTGGATTTGCCGGGCAATCATCATTTGCTTGATGAACTTGCTGACGGCCATACCTACCACTATGTTATTTTTCCAGTATATAAAGATCAACGGTTGGTTCGATGTCTTTAATAGAGGTATCGTCCGGTAATGACATGTTACTCTGTTCCAGTATCGCTGAAAGTCCATCTTTGCTTGCAGTGATTGTACGTTGCTCAACCTCGAAACCGGCATCTTCAAACAATGATTCGCCGGTATTATCGGGGAACAGATGCATATCGAACCGGACATCGAATGACGGGTAGGACACGTCCATGTAGGGCCGTCCGGTATCCGCATCTGTATGCTGGTACTCCGAGGAAAACAGGTCTGATGCGCTGTCACCGGGAAGGGTCGCGATGGCGCTGCCGTCTTCCGTCAATGCGTCATAGATCTGGTCGACCATGTGTTCTGGGCGTGAAGCAGTTTGGATAACGTTGACCGCATAGACATGGTCAAACGGATTCCCCAGTTCAGGTAGCACCGCAGTAAGATCGCCGCCCAGTACCGTCAGGTTGTCATTGCCGGTCTCTTCTCGATACTTGGCGGCAGCCGCCATGCCATATTTCGGTGCCAGATCGATACCCTGCACGTGCGCAGAGGGATACGCCTGAGCGACAGAGGTGGCAAGCTGGGCGCCTCCACACCCGGCATCAAGTATACGGTACGGTGCAGGGTCTGTACTGGCGTCATCTATCTGGGGGAGGTCATATGCTGCGGCCAGGTCCGGATCTGCTACAGGGATATCAGCATATTCTGCTGGTGCTGCGGTAAGATAGTCGCGTGAACTATCGTGGTCTGCCGGACTGATCCATGACAGTTCGGTTTCTGGATTCGCCATATGGTCACAGAACTCAATGGCCTTTACAACATCCTCCGCTGCTTCCATGTCCCACTGTATGTGTAGCGACCTAATAAAGCAACGGTTGTTCCGGTATAATACTGGAATAGATAGTATCGCTACCGGAGCGGAACTGTGCTTCAACAGGGGGTATGGATAGCAACAAGAGGTTACTCCTGAACCGGGAGGGTGTCCAGGGAATCTGCTGACAGTTCCTTGAGCTTCTCGATCAGGTCCTGGTCCACCTTCTGATCAAGATATTTTCGCATGTAGTAGATCTCTGCCAGACCAATGATCTCGTCGGGGCCGCGGCCTTCAAGGAAACGCCACATCTCACTGTCAAAGCCGATTTCGTGATCAAGCAATGCCAGAAGTTCCTGTTTGTCCGCGTGTTCGTCGCCCATAATCTGAGTTTTTATCAGGGTGTCACGTTTCTCCTGTAGTGCCGTAACGCCGTCCTCCGTCAGCTTGTACGATATAATGAGGTCCCGGTTCAGGTGGTCAGGGGATATGATACAGGACTCGAGGTATGCCTGGTCGTGCAGCGTGTCCACATGCCGGCCAACGGTCTGGACTGAAACACTGTCCAGTTCCGGGAACTCACCGATACGTCGTTCTATCCGGCCGTGGATCTCTTTTTTCCACACTGGTTTGGATGCATCGTTGATACACTGCAGTACTGCATAGTCCGTTGCGTCAAGGGTGTATGCGGTCATAGTAGATCGGGTTTCTGTTTGCTGTCAATGGTTTCGCTGTCGGCAACAGTCGTCTGGAACTTCGCGCGGTACAGCGTCGGGTATCGTTCTTTCAACGTGTCCCGTGATGCCACGAAGAACTGGCAACTGTTCTCGCCCTCCAGCATGCATTGGGTTTCAAGGCAGTCAACGTTCCGGTCGAACACGTAACTCATCCCGCCGGCGAGTATCCCGGCCCAGTACGTATCGCCCTTAAACGGCTCGTCCCCGATCAACTCATCGGAGGGGAGGTCACGGACATAAAAGATAGCTTCGTGGTTGTCTCCGTCATAATCATTGATCTCGGTATGGCCGAACCCATTCAGTTTCGTCAGTTTCAACAGCGTGTTCAACAGTTCCGCCGGGTCCCTGTCCTGTCCGCCATCAAGC
>CAZCWR010000050.1:0-10509 GCA_964502455.1 uncultured archaeon
ACGAGCGTGTGTAGGCTGACAAGTGGTATCTACATGTAGTCCTTGTCTATCACCTCCTGCTGTTCGATCTTCTTGACCGCGATATGCTCCAGGGGCAGACACCGGCGTACAGTGTTGATAGGGACACCAAACTGTCTGTCACCGGCCTGAACGATAAAACACCGAACCACGGCCAGTGATAGCGGAAGCCGCATCTGTATAGTCGTTCCCTCTCCCGGTGTCGTCTCTACACTGTACGAGCCGTGAAGCCGTTCTGCCGTCTCTTTTACGACACTCATCCCTACACCTCGTCCCGACAGTTCGGACACCTCGTCTACAGTGGAGAAATCCGGATCAAACAGGAGATCAATCACCTCATTCCGGTCCAGCTGTCTCGCTTCTTCTGCCGACACGACGCCCTGTTCGACAGCCCTGTCACAAATGGCGTCAATGTCTATACCTGCACCGTCATCAGAGACGCTGATCACCGCCTCGTTCCCTTCACGCCGCGCCTCCAGCGCGACAGTACCCTCTACCGGCTTGCCCTGCTCCTCCCGTATTTCCGGGGGTTCGATCCCATGATCGACGGCGTTCCGGAGCAGGTGGATGACTGGTTCACCCAGCCGTTCCACGATTGACCGGTCCATACGAATCTCACCGCCATTCATCGCCAGTGATACGTCTTTCCCGGTCTGATGCGCAATGTCACGGACGGCGCGCGGAAACCGGTCAAATACCTGGGAAATCGGCACCATCCGCGCCTGAGATACCTCATGACGGATATCGCCGCTGAGACGCTCCAGTTTATCGATTTCAACCCCGATCTCCGGGACATCGTACCGGTCAGCAAGGGCCTGCAGCTTCTTCTGTGTGATCATCAGTTCCCCGACCGCATTCATCAACGTGTCCAGCCGGTCGACATCGACCCGAATCTGCTGTATGTCATCGTGCCGTTCCCGGCCTCCACTCCCCGTATCCACGTCATCGAACGGCTCTCCTGTACTGGCCCGTTCCAATTTCTCCAGGAGTCCATCTACATCCCTGTCCGGGGCATCCCGTTCATCACGGACGTGTTCCACCATCTCTTCCAGCATATCGATACCGGCATAGAGCAGGTCAAACAGTGCATCGTCCGCGGAGATAACTCCTTCCCGGAGCGCATCGAACACGTCCTCCATCCGGTGTGCCAGCGCCGCCATACTGTCGAAATCCATTGTGGCGGACGACCCTTTCAACGTGTGGGCACCGCGGAACAGGGTGTTCAACGCGTCCGCATCACGCTCCTTTTCGTACCGCAGAAGTCCTTCATTCATCTCCTGCAGCTTCTCATCTGCCTCCTCCAGAAACGGGTCCACAAGCGCATCATCCATCGGCATTCCTCCACATACGGTGGACAGGATACACACGTTATTGAACAGTACCTGTCATGATAGTAGCTATACCGAAACGGTACTGGCACCCTCCCCGCCGCGTATGCTGTTGTATTGCCGCTTCCCACATATTAATCTTGTCCCAGAAGGATCGTCGTACAGGGCTGTCTGTTGCATCGTTTCCCTGACCACGTAGCTTTATATGGGACTCCAGTCCACAGTACTACAGGTAAATACAATGACGGAATTCGGTACAGGCATCGCGAAAGCCGATGATGGACAGGAAGCAGCCGAACAGGCTGCTGCGGATGCAATAAACAGTATGGATAGTGATACAGCAGATTTTGCGGCAGTGTTCTGTTCCCCGGAATACGATTACGAGCCAGTCGTCGATACTGTGAAAGATGTTTCCGGCGCCTCCAGGCTTATCGGATGCTCGTCGGCCGGCGAATTCACGCACGAATCTGTCGACAGTGGCACGGTGACGGTGGCCCTCATCCAGAGCAATGACATGCAGTTTTTCACCGCGATGGGACATGGCATCGGAGACGACCTGATGGGTGCCGTCCAGGAAGCGACCGCGGACCTGCCGAACGATGTCGACGGGTATCCACACCTCGTTGGCATCAACCTTCATGAGGGCCTTGCCGGGAAAGGCGAGGAAGTAGCGATGGCCGCCCACCAAGAAATGAACCGGATCCCCTTCTCCGGCGGCTCTGCCGGAGACGACATGGCGTTCGAGGAGACCAGGGTATTCACTGAGAACGAGATATCCTCCGATGCCGTCGCACTGGCCGTGATCGCATCGAAGAAGCCGTTCGCACTGGCCGTCGATCACGGACACAGCCCGATATCGCCGCCGTTCGAGGTGACGAAATCCGAGGGCAGCACGGTCCACGAACTGGATGGACGGACCGCATACGAGGTATGGAAAGAACAGATCAGACGGGACGCAAAGGCGCGGTATGATATTGATGTCAACGAGGTCGGGCCCAACGATAAAGAACTCGGATTCCTCCTGACGCGGTACGAGTTCGGGCTGGAAACCGAGGCAGGGAACTACAAGGTGCGATGGCCAGGCCCGACGGCCAAGATGCACGGTACCGATGGTCCGCTCGAATTCGCGTGTGGTATCCCGGAAGGCGTCGTGTTCCGTATCGTCCACGCAACGGATCAGGACGAGATCGACTCCCAGCGGAAGGCTGGACTGGAAGCCCGGGAACGGATGGGTGATCAGGCTGCGGCAGGAGCGCTTATGTTTGACTGTGTCTGCCATAAAGCCATCCTTGAAGATGATTTCCACAAAGCCGTCGAGGCCGCGTACGATGCGTTGCAGGTCCCTCTGGCCGGGTTCGAGACGTATGGAGAGGTCTGTCTCCGGGAAGGCGATCTCTCCGGGTTCCACAACACGACAACATCGATCCTCATGATTCCAAAGTGATATATGTGACAGTCGAATGGGATACACTTGTCAGCCAGTTCGCCTCCACAGTCGGCAAGGAGAAGGCCGAGGCCATGGTAGAAGATGCCGTCAATGACTGCGGGTTCGGGAAGAAAGGCGAGTACACGGACGAGGAAGGACTGGCGATCGCGGACGCAATCCACGAACAGGACGATGCAACGACCTATATCCGGATCGCCGCGAACACGCTGAAAACAAAGATCCAGACTGGAACGTGACGGACCTGCAACCCACTGCTTCCCCTTCAACCAGTGACAGACGGTACCGTCCCGCCTTATACGATCTATCTGCATGTAGATTCATTCCGTACGCAGGATGGAGAGGGTTCAGATGACGACACTTGAGAATCGTTCATACACGTTCAACGCATTGATGGATGGACGGCAGTTCGTACTCCCCGAATACCAGCGGTACTTCGCATGGGAGAAAGACCACTTCGAGGACCTGTGGAACGACCTGATGCACGCCCGGGAACGGGACGAGACGTACAGCCATTTCATGGGACAGCTCATCTGCCGGGATCACGGTACAGTACCGCACCAGAACGGCGAACCTGTTCAGCGGTACGCACTGATTGACGGTCAGCAGCGGCTGACGACACTTGCCATCCTCGTCAACTGTATCACAGACCGGATCGGGGACGATACTACAGACCTCAGGACACAGTACGTGCAGGATCCCGGCATCGCAGACGATACCATACAGAAGATCCGGTTACAGCAGGGAGGTATCAACGATAACCGCGTCCTCCGTGCCATCCTTGACGGGCAGGACACTGTCGAGACCCGTACCCGGTCGGAGCAGCGACTCGTTGATGCACGTTCCGTGTTTGTGGACCGTCTGGACGACGCCATCAAGGCGTACGGATCGGACGTGCTGGAACACATCCTTGCGCTCGTGGAGCAACTCCAGTTCATGGTATACAACGTGACATCAGAGGAAAAGGCCGCACTTATCTATGAAACCATCAACGACCGGGGAAAACAGCTGACCAACCTGGAGAAGACGAAAAGCTTCCTGATGCACCAGACCGCCCTCTGTACTGACGACGATGAGACACGGGAGGACCGTATCCGGCAGATCCGGACGCATTTTTCCGGCATCTACATCGCACTCCAGGACATTCATAACGCAGATCTTGCGGACGAACTGGACAATCTCGTGGTGGACGAGGACACCATCCAGCAACACCACTTCGTTTCCCATGTCGACGAGGACACCTATACCCAGTATATGGACGAGATAGACGGTGAGAAGAGCCGTACTGCAGCGGCTGGCGCATACCTCGATATTCTGAAGTGGCAGCTGCGGCAGCTCCAGAACGATCCGGCAACGGCGTGGGCGGAGATACAGTCTTACAGTCAATGCCTGGAAGACTTTTTCCGGACCTATCGGCATCTGCTGGTGGAACACGATGACCCGCTCTCCGCCAACCTCGCGGACATCTTCGATCTCGGGACGCCGACGACCGTCCTCCCACTTATGGTACGATCACATCAGCAAGACATGGACGCTGAACAGGCACAGAACCTATTGAAGACCGTTCAGCTATATATGCTCAGCAGTCACGGTCTCGGTAATAAAAGACTCACCGCCAGCAGTGACCGGTTCTACGAACTCGCGTACCAGTTGCATAGCGGCGAATGCAGTATCGACGAGGTCATCGAGCGGGTAAAATAACTGAGTCCTCTCTCCCCGTTGGACGTGGCAAACTCCTGCAGCAGGGAGATGGCCACGTCCACAGTGTGATACAGATGAGTGCCTGTTACATGCGGCCGTCAAGAATATCCGGAAGATCAATATCGTCGGCGCCAACATCCCGGAGGTGGCGTGCAATCAGTGTCACTGCGAGCGAGCCACCTTCCTCTTTGTATTCCTCAACCAGTCGACCGAGGACGGCCTTTCCCTCTTCCTCGATCGCTGTGACCCGTCCGTCTTCATCGACCGACAGTCCTTCCGTATCCTGTGCCGCCTGTACCGCAGCATCTGCGCCGAGTATCTCTTTCTCCCGGCTGATTGCGGCCTCGATCGCATCCGTATACGTGGTCATGAGCGTACCGTATCAGTATTGTCCTGCCCGCATAAAAATATCCCTATTTCTCTCCATGCTGTTATGTTCCTCCAGTTTGTCCAAACAGATAGTGCGATTATACGGTTGTGATTGCGCGGTGCATTGCTGTCCCGTTCTCTATGATCGACCGTGTCGTTACCTGTGTCAAAAAAACCCCCCCTCATTTTACCACACGAGAGCCCTGCCGTACGAGGCATTGTACTGGGGTAACGGCGTCTGAACCCAGTCCACCCCATGCTTTAAAATCGCAGACTCCTATAACGTAGTAGTATGGATGCTTCAGAGATCTCTGAGTACACTGTACAGGAAGCACGGGAGCACGTGAAAAACGGTGACATGACTCCCGCCGCAGCGCTGGCGGCCGAACGAAACGGGAAGGACCGGAAGACCCTGGTCCAGTGGCTGGAACAGCGGGTCGATGAGGACGGCGGCTCCGATACGGCGTCATCCCCCATATCTGACAGTGTGCAATCCACTATGCACGAGATGGCTGAGAATATCAATGATGTCGCATCGGGCAAGGACTCCCTGTCCACCATTATGGGGCAGATGGCGAACAGAAGTGAACGCCAAGCCCGGAAACTTGAGGAACAGCGGGAGGCGCTGACACAGCTGTCAACTGTCGTACAGCAGGTAGCATCCAACTCCGAGGACGCCGCAGAATCCATCGCAGACATCAACCGGTTCGCCCAGGAAGGCGGTGAATCCGCTGAGGAAGGGATGGAGAAACTGTCAGAGGTCGAATCCACCGTCGATAAGGCACGGGAATCGGTGGAGACGCTCGGGGAGAAAAGCCAGAGTATCCGGGAGATCACCCGGACTATTACGGATATTGCAGAGAAGACAGATCTCCTGGCGTTGAACGCCGCGATTGAGGCGGCACGTGCCGGTGAGGAAGGACGCGGGTTTTCCGTGGTGGCGGACGAAGTAAAACAGCTTGCCGAGGACTCGTCCAAGTCCGCGGAGAAAATCTCTGAAACCGTCGAAGAGATGGAGGAAAGTATCGAGGAGGTCGTGGCCGATATCGAGCAGAGCCAGCGGACGCTGGAGGAAGGATCTGGCGTGATCCGGACCGGGCTATCCGCCCTCGAAGAGATTTCCCACGAGATCTCGGAGCTGGCCGCCGAAATGCAGGAACTGTCCTCTGCATCCCAACAGCAGGCCTCGACGACGGAAGAGATCCGGGAGACGGCAGACGACATCTCAAGTGCGGCCGAGGAACTGTCCGCCGGCATCCAGGAGATCTCCAGCACGGTGACAGAACAGCACAGGACCATGGAAGAGACACAGAACCAGATTGCCGATCTGGCAGGCGCACTCAGGGCCGACCCAGGAGAACAACAGGGATAGACCGATGAGTATTGATGGCACACGACAGATTTTCGTATTCGAACTGGACGGAGAAGAATACGCGTTACCCGTCAAGAACGTTGATGAAATCCTGAAATCGAGCGAACATGATGTCACGACGATCCCGAACGTTCCGGAGTTCGTCCATGGCATCATCAATGTACGGGGGCGGATCATCCCGGTACTCGATCTCGAGGAAAAGTTCAACCTGACACAGCACGACAAACGATTCATCGTCATCGTCCATCTTCACGGTGCGGACGCTGGCCTTCTCGTGGACGATGTACACGAAGTGATGCGGGTAGACCAAGAACGCATCAAGGGCGCTCCCGAGATACTGGAGGAAGAAATACACGCAGAGTACATCGACGAGGTCGCCGTGCTCGACGACCGTCTCGTCATCATCCTGGACCTCGACAGTGGATTCGAAAAAGAGGAAGCACTGGAAGTCGAATCCATGAACGATCAGGAAGACGAAGACGAGGAAGACGTAGAAAACATCGACGAGCGAACAGTCGAAGAACTGGCACGGGACCGTCTCGATTAGACCTATTTTCCGGTACGTCAGACCGTATCTGTACGTGCCGCCTTACTCGCCAATAACGTCTTCTATGGTGTCAACCACTTTTTCGTTCTCAAACGGTTTCTTAATGAATGCCGCGGCCCCTTTCTCCAGTGCCTCCGTCATCAGCTGCTGCTGGCCGACAGCAGAAATCATGATGACAGTCACATCCTGATCAAGATCGTTGATTGCTTCCAGTGCCTCAATGCCGTCCATGGACTCCATCACGATATCAAGCAGCACGATATCAGGCTGCTTGTCCTTGACCATCTCCACGGCGGTATCCCCATCATCCGCCTCCCAGATATTGTCAAACGACATGTCCTCCACAATGTTTCGAAGAATCTTCCGCATGAACGACGAATCATCAGTTATAAGGATATCCATTGGACTTCACCGCTCCACCTGTTCCTCCCGCTGTTCCAGTGCCGCGTCAACGACCTCGAGAAGTTCCTCCTCTTCAATCGGTTTCTTCACGTAATCAACCGCACCGGCATCCATTGCCTCCTCAATCGTCTTCTCATCCCGTACAACAGAAACAACAACAGTTTTCGCACCTTCCTGCCGCAGATCCCTGAGGAGTTCGACACCGTCCATCCCCGGCATTCGCATATCAAGTAGCACGAGATCAGGCTGCTCCTCTCGCATCTTCCGCATCCCCTCCTCACCGTCAGCCGCCTCCAGCAACTCGTACTCCTCGATATCCGCCTCACGGAGCATGTTCGCAATCACTTTCCGCTCAAACGACGAATCCTCAATCGACAGAATCGTGGCCATGCACTCTAATTCCCGTAGACAGGTTAAAAACTTTTCCCAACCACCGTCAACATCGACAGAATCCTGATGCGATAACCCTATCCTACGGACCCATCAACAGTAGGACCCATCAACAGTATACAGGACCCTCCACCACAGATTAGCAACCACGAACATTTGAACCGGGAAGACAAGTACAGACAACAGCGATATACCAGGAGAACCACCCTACGACAGGAAGGATGGACCGGCGCGTTCGGCGTCCGCGGTGACGTGTTCCGGTACGTCAACTACATATTCTCTACGTTGATCGGTCGAGGAACCCGTCAGGAGACCGGCACTGTACGCCGTCCATGCCGCAGAATACTCCTCCCCTCAGACACCCCCCATTCCGTACTAGCACATACGGCATGCATCCGTGGCTCATCATTGCTTCTGCCGTGACGACAGTGTCATCACTATCGGCCAGCATCCGTCAATCCGCTGCAGAGGCCGCAGACACCTACACCTGTTATCCCGTCGGATATGAGAGTTCTTCGTCCTCCCAGAGCGCGGGGTCGCCCCACAATCCCATGCGGAACGCGTTGAACTCGACAACCTGGTTGTGGTCAATGAACAGGTTGACGTCGTGCCCCACGTTCCGGAGGTACCATTTGAACACGGCCGGTTCCGCCGCCTCGAACATCAGCTTGTCGTGCCCGAACTCGTCCAGCAGCCGTTTGATCGGTTCCAGCCGCCAGTCCTCCGGCCCAGTATCGCCCGGCAGCTCTGTCAATCCTTCGGACTCCACCATCAGCATGTGTGCACCGGCGTCGAGGTATCGCTGTGCCTTCTCGATGACCTCGTCCGTATCCTTCACCTGGTTCTGCTCATCCCAGGACGCGTCATGGACACCGAACCCGACACCGTACATGAACGAGATCTCCGGCTTCGCCTTCAACCCGACATCGTGCACATCCTGCACGATACTGACCAGCTCGTCCACGGACAGACCGCGCTCCAAGTGTGGGGAGCCTGCCGCGATGTTCGAGTCCGACACCTCGATCACGTCGAACCCGACCGACTTGCATTCCTGGATGTACTGCTCCACCATGTCCGGGCCTTCTACCACGTAGCGTTCGATCGCGCCGCCGGTATCCACCCAGACATCGTTGTCGTGACAGATCTGGATCAGTTCCTCCAATTTGTCCCGGTCCAGCATCCGGAACGCCCCGCCGGAGAACTTGTACCCGTCAACGAAATCACCCCAGTCCTCAAGGATGTGGCGGGTCCCACCACGGGTCAGCATGTTGTAGTACGGGCCGCGCATCTCCACGACGTGCGTGTCCCGCGGTTTATCCGGTATATCATGCATATCCAGAAAATCGAACGCTTTCTTGCTCATGTGTATCAGTACGAGCATGGGCAGCGCCGCTACTTAAACCTTGCACGTACCATAACCCTTCACACAGAAACAGGGACCAGCGTCAATCCCGGTACTCGGCAAGCCGGTCCTCGTAGTCCTCCGGCAGCTCTTCCTCGGCAATGTATCCCTCGTCCTCCCAGTCACAGAGCGTCTCCAGGAACGCGGCCGTGTTCTCCTCACTGTCCTGTGCTGTACATGCCGGATCAGGCAGCGGGGAGTCAGTGATATCATAGGGATCATCAACCGCGAACCGGTAGTCGCCGTGCTGCTCCGCTGTCTCCGCGATGAACGCTTCTGCCTTGTCCGTGGTATGGGCGGCACGGTATCCCTGTGAATAGTGATGGTAGCCGACAGATCCTGCGTATGTTGCCCCGAGTATCCCGGTCATTGCGGCAGCACCCAGTTCTGCCTGACCGGCCTGCGCCCCGGCGATCAGCGATCCGACACCGGCAAGGTGGCCGCCAAGCATCCCGGCTGCCAGATTCTCGTCTGCAACGGATCGATCCGTCTCGTATGCATCCCATCCTTTCTGGAACAGGGTGTCGACAGTTCCCCCGGTATCCGAAACGGATTCGTACGTATCATGCAGTGTTCCAAGTATCTCTGCGTGGTCATCACCGTCCACAACGTAGTGCGTGCCGTCAGGTTCTGCCCGGTCCAGCAGTTCCGCCGCGACCGACGGATGTGTCCGGTCCGCAAGTGTATCCAGCGACGGCTGTACACGGTGCAGCCGTTCTACCGTCCTGATATCCTCCCTGATCGCGTCCTCGTCCTGGACACGGTGCAACCGTTTCAACGCCACGTTCATGAAATGCACATACAGCCGAACGCTTAAAATTGTCGACTCTTACGGGTCACTACTGCAGCATTGCCACCAGGTCCTGCACATCGTACTGCTCCAGGTTCTTCACGATGTCCACGATCTCGTTCCGGTGCGCCTCGTCTAGCTGTTCTTTTGTCATCCGGTGGAACTTGGTCTCGATCATCTCCCAGGACGCCGACCGGTTTGGATGCCCCTCGAAATCTGATTTCTCCACGGTGAACGTGTCATCCGCGGTTTCCACGGTCAGCACGGCCGGCATCTCGCCCTGTTCAAATCTTTGTGTGAGATCCTCGTCCGCCTCCACCGTCACGGTCTGCAGCAGGTCCTGCACGTCGTCCTGCTGGATGCGGTCCTCCGCGTACTGCTCGTTCATCAATACACCGTCCAGTACGGCCACAGACAGCATGTACGGCAGGGAGTGGTCGGCCTGCTCCTTCGTGTTCACGGTATGCCGGTCGCCGCCTTCACCACCGCCGATGATCTGTTTCGCGCCCCTGAACGTGTCCAGATGGATAGATTCAATATCGTCCGGGTCGATCCCGTTGTCGTCCACCAGTTCCAGCAGGCCTTCGACCGCGCTCTGTGCGTACGTTTCCGCCACGTACTTCTTGGTCATCGTCTTCTCGACCGCGGTACAGCTCTGGTTGAACGCGCAGTCGAACTCGCCGGACACGATATGTTTCCAGCCTTTCTCACCCTCAAACACATCGGTCGGGCCATCCATTCCGTTC
>CAZCWR010000051.1:0-10370 GCA_964502455.1 uncultured archaeon
TTCCTGAAAGGCTGGGCTGCGGAACCTTCCTTCACGTACACCACGTCGCGTGCCGTAGAACAGCAGGTGCAGGGTATTCAGAGCGAACTGCAGCGGTACCGGGACGCGCTCCAGAACTCGCCGCTGCCCGACGACCGGATGGATACGCTCCGCGAATACTATCTTGATACGATCACGGATACGCTGTACCGGATGGACATCGTGCTGAACATCGGGGACCGGGAACTTGTGCGGCACACCTCCCAGCATATCTGGGGCGTGCCCACTGAACGGACGCTGCGGCTGGCGTACGATATCCTGGACGGGGACGCCGCGATCCTCGACGACCTGCGTAACACGCCAGACCAGAACACGCAGGCCCGGGCGTTCCGCCATGCCCTTGAAGACCTGTTTGACGCATTTGACCTGCGGGAGTGGCGGACCGCGTACACGAACAAGACGACGCACGTGTCACCTATCGAAAAGTGTGTACGGATCAATGCGGGGCGGACCGGGATGATCGATAGCTGCCAGAAACGGCTGATCCTCCACGAGTTCGGGGTGCATGTGCTGCGGGCGGCGAACGGCTGGCGCCAACAGTACGACCTGTTCGCGGTCGGGCTCCACGGCTACGAGACCACGGAGGAGGGCATCACTACGTACTTGGAATACCTGACTGGGCTTCTCTCCGAACAGCAGTTGCGGCAGTACGCGCTGCGGGTGCTGGCGGTCCAGTCCGTGCTGGACTGTGACCGGTTCCCGGAGACGTTCGCCCTGCTGGCCGCGTACACAGACGATGCGATCGCGTTCCGGACCGCGATGCGTGCACACCGCGGTGGCGGCCTGATCAAGGACCATATCTACCTGCAGGGCTTCCTCCGTGTCCGGGAACACGTGGAACGTGAGGACCGGATAGATGATCTGGAAGACCTGTACATGGGCAAGATCGGACTGGACCAGCTGGATGATGTGCGGAACCTGCGGAACACCGGCCACCTCGAACCCGCCAATCACCGATTGAACGACTTTCTCCACCATTTCCGGACACACGAGGTCCTGGAACAGGGACGTGAATCGTAACAGTACACTTAAACGTTCACCTGTATTGCTTGTGTACGATGCCGACGCTGGATGAGTTGAAGGACCGGATCAAGGAAGAGGCTAGCGACAACCCGGAACAGTTCTTCCCGGTCAGTGTGCTGGAAGCTGAAGGATTCTCCCGCAGCACCTGTGACAGCTGCGGGACCACGTTCTGGTCTATCGACGCGGACCGTGATGTGTGCGGCGAACCGGACTGCGGTGACGGGTATACGTTCATCGGTGACGCACCCACGGAGAAGACGTTTGACGTGGTGTCGGCATGGGATGCGTGGTCCTCGTTCATGGAGGAACGCGGCTACACGCCGATCGACCGGTACCCACTGGCGGCCCGGTGGCGGAACGATACCGATGTGGTCCGGGCCAGTATCTATGATTTCCAACCGTATGTAGTGTCCGGGCAGGTCGACCCACCGGCCAACCCGCTGGTCGTCCCACAGTTCTGCTTCCGGAGTAACGATATCGACAACGTCGGCATCACGGGACGGCACTATACCGGGTTCATCATGGATGGACAGTGCGCGTTCACCGCGCCCGATGACTACGACCAGGACAAGTATTTCAAGGATATGCTGGACTGGCTCATCGATCCAGCGGGCATGAGCATCCCGAAGGACGAGGTCGTCATCCACGAGGATGCGTGGGGTGGCGGCGGCAACCTTGGCGCGTCTATGGAGTTCTTCGTCCGCGGCCTGGAACTGTTCAACCAGGTGTATATGACCTACGAGATCGATGATGACGCAGAACAGGGGTACCGGGAGCTGGACACGAAGGTTCTCGACATGGGGATGGGGCATGAGCGGATCGTATGGATCACTCATGGATCCGAAACCAGTTACGAAGCAAATATGAAGCAGGTGGTCGAGAAACTATACGAACGGACCGGTGTTGAACCAGACCGTGACATCTGGCAACAGTTCCTCCCCTACGCCGGCCACCTGAATTTAGATGAAGTAGACGATATCGAGGAGACGTGGCAGGAAATCGCGGAGAAAATTGACGTACCTGTTGACGAACTGAAGGACGAGGTCCTCCCTGCAGCCGCACTGTACGCGATCGCGGACCACACCCGGTGCCTGCTAGTGGCGCTGAACGACGGCCTACTGCCGTCCAACAAGGGAGAGCCGCACTCGCTCCGGGTGATGGCCCGACGGTGCTTCGAGTTCATCGACCGGTACGACTGGGATCTGGGCCTGACCGAGGTCCTGGAATGGCATGCCGACGAGTTCGGCGCCCTGTACCCGGAGATCCGGGAAAACCTGGACGATATCAAGCGCATCATGCGGCACGAAGAGAAGAAATACGAGCAGACCACCGCCGAAGCCAAGCGCATCATCCAGGATCTGGACGAGGACGACCTATCAACGGAGCGGTTGATCGAACTGTATGATTCGCAGGGTATCACGCCGGACATGCTGCAGCGGCACGGTGTCGACGTGGACGTGCCGCAGAACTTCTACGCACTGGTGTCAGAGCGGCACGAGGACGAGGACGCGACGCCCGAGGAAGACGAGATGGATCGCATCGACGTGCAGGCCGAGCACACGACGGAGCGCCTGTACTTCGTGGATGGGTATATGCGGACGTTCGAGGCCGAAGTAGTTGATGTCGTGGAGAATACTGTGGTACTGGACCAGACCGCGTTCTACCCGACGTCCGGCGGTCAGGAGCACGACACCGGAACGCTCGCTGATGAAGCGGTTGTGGACGTGGTCGATCAGGACGGTGTCATACTCCATAAGCTTGCGGACGGCGCGGACGTGCCGGAGGTCGGTGACACGGTGACCGGTCGCATCAACTGGGACCGGCGCACCACGCTGCGAAAGCATCACACCGCGACCCATATCATCAACGGCGCAGCCCGCGAAGTACTGGGCGAGCACGTGTGGCAGGCCGGCTCCCATAAGAGCGAGGAGAAGGCCCGGCTCGATATCACACACTACGAGAAGCTGGACCGGGACACGCTACAGAAGATCGAGGACGCGGCGAACGAGATGGTTGAAAAGGATCTTGATGTGACGAAGGAGTTCCTGCCGCGGACCGCGGCCGAGCAGCGGTACGGGTTCCGCATTTACCAGGGTGGTGCCGTGCCCGGAAAGGAAATCCGGATCGTCCGGATCGATGACAATGACGTGCAAGACGTCGAGGCCTGCGGTGGTACGCATACGCGGACGACCGGCGAGGTCGGCACAATCCGGGTCATCGGCACGACCAAGGTGCAGGACGGGACGATCCGGTTAGAGTACGTGGCCGGCGAGGTCGCGGACGAACACGATGCGATGCGCGAATCGATCCGGGAGCAGACCAGTGAGTACATCGATGTTGACCGACCGCTGGAGGATATTGCCGAAATCTTCTCCGTGGAGATGAACCAGCTGCCACGGATCGTGAACCGGTTCGTGGAAGAGTGGAATGATCGACATAACGAAGTCATGGAACTCCGGGAGCAGATCGATCTGGAGGAGTACGACGTGCCGGACATGGAATACGGGGAGCAGCCACGTAATCCGCAGGAACTGTTCGATGAATGGAAGCAGTTGGAGAAGGATATCGATACGCTGCAGGAGGTCATCGAGGAGCAGGTTCGGGACGCCCTGAAAGCGACGGACGAGGACTTCGTCGTGGAGCAGGTCGACACCGAGGATGTCGGCATGCTGATCCGGACCGCACAGCACGTGGTACGTGAGCAGCCGGCAAAGGCGGTGCTCATCATCGGAACGAACGCAGTGATCGGTGCTGCTGGTGAGGACAATGGCCGGGACATGGAAGATGAGGTCGGTCAGTACGCGGAGACCGTGCAGGGCGACGCGGACTTCGCGAAAGGGTTCCAGTTGAAGCAGAACGCCACCGTGGAACACTGATTTATGACAGGTTCTCGTACGGTCAGGCATTTAAGCTGAGAGCGACCAGTACGGTGTATGCAGGAGGATGAACGACGGTTCTTCACGCAGTCAGGGATACTCGCCGTGTTGGCCGGGTACGTCGTACTGCTTATGATGGCTGCGGCCGCCGCGCTCACCGCCAGGATCTTCCTTTACCTGCTTGTACCCGCTCTTGCCCTGTCCAGCTATCTCCTGTACACGACGGTCGAGGATCATCGGGTGTCCCGGCGGTTCATGGCCGCAACCGCCGCGTGCGTGGCCGGGATGTCACTGACCGTGTTCCAGCCGTACCAGTCTACCATCGCGGTGTTTGACCCGGCATATGTGTACACGGCGCAGTTCGTGTTCATCGCGCTGTTCGTGCTGTTTCTCGGGGCGGCACTGTATCTTGAACGGGGGACAGATGGGGGAGAGCGCCGGATGGTCCTCCCGTACCTCGTGCTGGTGCTGTCCGTGGCGGCGTCCATCGCGCTCACACAGCGGACCTGGGTCCAGACACTGCCACCGGGTGCCAGGACTGTCGCGGTCGGGACAGGTCCTGTCCTCAATATGTGCAGCTCGGACGCCAGTCTGTCGGTCGTGTGCCGCGTCTGTTCCCCGTTACGGCTCGGTGCGGTGACAACACCGGGCTGTTATTACACGGCTCTCGGCGTTATCGGTACCGGTATCGCCGGTCTGGTCACCGGCCACCTGCATGCACGCGGTATGGACTGGTACAAGCATGTGCCGGTGACAGTGCTGACTCCTTCTATCGGGGTCGGTCTGGTTCTTGTTCTGCTCTAGCCGCTGCGTGTTTTAACGGACCAGATACAGCTGTCTGCGGGATTTTGGCGGTAACGTTTAAAGCTTGGCCGGGTAACGATGCATGTATGATTATCGGATTTTCACTTGATCACGTGGAAGCGGAGAAGCAAACACCGGGCGATGGCAAACTGAATATCAACTACAATTCAACGGTTGAGGATGTCACGAAGGCAACGGTGTCAAGTCTTGATGCGACCGTTGCCCGGATCACGTTCGACTTCCCGATCACGTACCAGCAGGGCGACACGGACGTGGCCGAAATCCGGTTCAGCGGCGCGGTCCTGTGGCAGCAGAACGCCGAGGACGTGATCGACCAGTGGGACGAGGATGAAACACTTGACCAGGACGTCCTGGACGCCGTGACAAACCATGTGTTCCGGAAATGCCTCACCCATGCCGTCGGCCTGGCAGACTCGCTTGACCTGCCGTCGCCTGTACCGATGCCACGTGTGAACCAGTAGCCTCATGACACGGAACCGGCTCGTCGAGAACCCTCGTGCAGTGATAGTGACAGTCCTTGCAGCAGTCATCATCGTCTTCCTGATCGCTATCACCCTCACCTCGGTCTCACCGCCGAACACCGTCGAGACCCGGACCGTCCAGTTCATCTCCAACGGCTCCATCGCGGCAACGGTGACCATGGAGATCGCGGACACACCGGAGGAACGACGGAACGGCCTCATGAACCGATCACATCTGCCGGAGAACCACGGGATGCTATTCGTCTTCCCTGAAGAGTGGCCGCGCACGTTCTGGATGAAGCATACTGAGATTCCACTGGACATTATCTTCCTCGACGCCCAGCGCCGCATCATCAACATAGAACAGGCAGACCCCGAACCTGGCGTCCCACCAGAAGAACTGGAACGATACACCAGCGACCGGCCCGCCCGGTACGTCATCGAACTGGAACAGGGCTTCGCAGAACGGAACGGGATCGGTCCCGGCACAATCGCCCGCTGGGAAGACAGCTAATCCCAATACATCTTACCGACAACGCACCAGCAGATATAAACCCGCGTACCCCACTATACCGTTCAGGAGTGATACACATGACGAAGCGCGCCGTGATTATGGGAGCTGCAGGCCGGGATTTCCACGACTTCAACACCGTATTCAGGAACAACGACGAGTACGAGGTCGTCGCGTTTACCCAGACGTTCGCGCAGAACATCGGGGAGCTGGACGAGGTGCCGGAACGGACGTATCCCGCGTCACTTGCGGGCGACCAGTACCCGGACGGCATCCCGATCAAGCCGGAAAGCATGTTGGAACAGATCATCGAGGAACATGACGTGGACGAGGTCGTGCTCTCGTATTCTGACCTGTCCCATGAGTACGTGATGCATCAGGCGTCCCGGGTGATGGCAGCGGGCGCGGACTTCCGGCTCGTCGGGCCGGACCAGATGATGCTGGACGCAGATGTCCCGGTCGTGGCCGTGGACGCGGTCCGGACGGGCTGCGGCAAATCCCAGACCACGCGGAAGGTCGCCACGCTCCTCGCAGACAGAGGTGCGGACGTAGTGATTGTGCGGGAGCCGATGCCATACGGAGACCTGGAGGAGCAGGAAGTCCAGCGGTTCGACTCCGTGGATGACCTGGACGAGCAGGACGTGACGATCGAGGAACGGGAAGAGTTCGAGCAGCATATCGAGCACGGCCACGTCGTGTACGCCGGCGTGGACTACGCGAAGATACTGGAGCAGGCGCAGGACGAGGCGGATATCATCGTCTGGGACGGCGGGAACAACGAGCTCCCGTTCTTCCGGCCGGACCTGTTATTCGTGCTGACGGACCCGCACCGGCCCGGCCACGAGACGCGGTACCACCCCGGTGAGACCAATCTACGGATGGCGGACTACGTCATCGTGAGCAAGGAGAACACGGCCGACCAGGACGATATCGACGCGGTCGTGGACAGCGTGCAGGACGCGAACCCGGACGCGGCGATCATCCACGCCGACTCCGTCATCAGTGTGGATGAGGACGCTACAGAGCTAATCAAGGATAGTCGTGTGCTGGTCGTGGAGGACGGCCCGACGCTGACACACGGCGGGACGTCGTACGGCGCAGGCACGGTCGCAGCACAGGACCACGGCGCGGCAGAGATCGTGGACCCACGGGAGAGCGCGGTCGGTTCCATCAAGGACGTGCTGGATGAGTACCCGCATCTCGACAACGTATTGCCCGCGATGGGGTACAGCGATGAACAGATCGCGGACCTGGAGCAGACCATCCGCGACGCGGACTGCGACGTTGTCGTCGTGGGCACCCCGCACGACATTTCCCACCTGATCGATGTGGATGTGCCGCTGGTCCGGGTGCGGTACGATCTGGCGGAGCAGGATACGACGCTTGATGACGTGTTGCAGGCGCACGCGGACGTGCTGGGACTTGATTGAGCGCCAGCACCGTATCGGTATCTTTATGTGGCGGCGGCTGCAATCCGGTAGTGTATGCAGTTGCTGGAGCGGGAGATCGAGGACGTGAAGCGGTTCCAGGAGATCCTGCAGATCCTGTTCGAGGAAGGGTTCGGACTGTTTCTGAGCAAGGCAAACCTGCTGGGCCACGTCCCATTGATGAAACGGGTGTCCAATCCGAAGCAGGACATCCCGACACCGGAACGGGTACGGATCACGTTCGAGCGGCTGGGTCCAACGTTCATCAAGTTCGGGCAGATCCTGGCACAGCGACCGGATATCGTACCGGAGCCGTATATCGAGGAACTTGAAAAGCTGGAGGATGACGTGCCCGCCTTTGACCCCAGTGTCGCGAAGGAGATCGTGGAGCAGGAGCTGGGACCGATCGACGAGCTGTTCGACGCATTCCATGAGGAACCGATCGCGGCCGCGTCGATCGCGCAGGTGCACCGGGCCACGCTGAAGAACGGGGACGAGGTCGTGCTGAAGATTCGGCGGCCCGGGATCAAGGAGCAGATGGAGACCGATATCGATATCCTGCTGACCATGGGCCGTGAAGGCGAGAAACATATCGGCAAGCTAAGGGATATGAAAGCCCACACGTATGTTCGAGAATTCGCGCAGTGGACGCGGGACGAGCTCAACCTGGCGAAGGAGGGACGGAACGCCCAGATCATGGCAGATAATCTGTCCGATGAGGACCGCGTCAAGATTCCAGCGGTGTACATGGAGCACACCACGGAACAAGTGCTGATGATGGAGTACGTGGAGGGCGTGAAATGCAACGATGCGAAGTCACTGCAGGAGCTGGACGTGTCCCGGGAAGAGCTGGCGGAGACCGCGATCCGGGCCGGCATCAAGCAGACAATCCGGGACGGGTTCTTCCACGCCGACCCGCATCCATCCAACTTTCTGATCAACAGCGAGGGCGAGATCGTGTTCCTGGACTTCGGGATGATGGGCAAGTTCAGCCAGGGCACCCGTCGCAACCTTGGACTCCTGTTTTTGCATGCGGCGAACGAGGATATCGATGCGGCGATGGATACGGTGCGGCGGATGGCGGTGGTCGAGGACGACGCCGACCTCGACGGGCTGAAGGAGGATATCGAGGAGAGCATCCTGTTGATGCGGAACAGTACGATACAGGAGCAGAGCGTGACCAAGGCATTGCTGGATATCTCGGTCCGGGCCTCATCCCGTGGCGTGCACATGCCCCCCTCGCTCGCGATCATGGGGAAGAGCATGCTGACCATGGAAGGGATCGGGCTCACGCTCTACCCGGACTTCCATCTGACCGACGAGTTCCAGAACATGGTCAAGGAGATCCTGTGGGAGACCAACGAGCCCAAACAGATGCTCCAGACCTTTCTCATCGACATGGCGGAGAACCGGGACATGTTCCTCCGGATGCCGAGCCACCTCCACCGCCTGTTCAACGACCAGGGCGGCGGCACAACCACGACAGTCATCGACAACTCCACGAAGAATATCGGGAGTATGCTGCTGATCGGGGCACTCGTCCTCAGTTCCACCATCATCTTCCTCGACGTACTCTCATCAGATCATCTCCTGTATGTGGCGTTCGCGCAGCTGGTGATCGCGGCCCTGCTTCTGCTGCGAATCCGGTAACTGGTTCCGGTCTCTTCACAGTATCCGGCCGAACAATGTGTATCCGCCAGCGGTACCGGTACGACCCTGTCCACGCACGGTACAAGCTGCCATGTTTAAAAGCGTTCATCGGAAACCTAGCGGAACGGTGGTCAGGTATGAACCAGGATATGCTTGAGAAAATGATGCAGAAGATGGATGAAACGTTCCGTGATATCGACAACATGTTCAGCGATCTGGACCAGCAGTTCGGCGATCAACTCGGTGACCGGTTCGGCCGATTCCCGGTTGACGTCGAGGAAACCGAGGAAAACATCGTCGTCAAGGCGGATCTGCCTGGCGTCGAGAAGGACCAGATCGACGTGACCGCGACAGGTGACCAGGTCCGGATCGAGGCCACGGACGAGCAGGAAGTCCGCGAAGAAGGCAAGAACTACCTGCGACAGGAACGCCGCGCCAAGAACCACCAGCGCCGCATCCGCCTCCCGGTCGAGGTCGACCCGGACAGCGCCGAGGCCACCTACACCAATGGCGTGCTGACCATCACCCTCTCCAAGACCGAGGACAGTCAGGGAGAAGACATCGAGATCACGTAAGTTCTACCAGTACTACCGATCCACCGTGATGACCGCATTCGTCCTGTCCACGTCCCAGTCCGCGTCCACGAACCGCTGCGCGACACGGATATTGTGCTTGACGTGGCTGGTGAACCGTGGGACCCGTAATGTGCCACCGGACAGTGCAAGGACCGGGATAAGCTGGTCGGCCAGCCATTCGTCGACCGGTGCATCCATACGCAGCTGCTCCAGCAGGAGGTCAGCAGCTTCCTGCCCTACAACCTCCGCCCGCTTCCCTTTCTCCCCGACGATATCCGCACCGATCCGGACACCGTTCGCTGTCTCACCCCAGAGCACGATACAGGAGCCGGGGGACGGTGAGGGGACGTAGTCCGTGTCGATCGCGAAATCGACGGACGGGTACTCGTTGGCGATGAGGCGGCGCGCCACCGTTCGCTGCCGTTCCGCGACCTCGTCCTCCTTCAGATGATGAGACGCCAGCGATACCCCAGTGACCGTTTCGATATCACCACGGTTCAGGAGGTCCACGGGGCGGAGTGTGCTCGGGCCGAACGTGGCATGGACCAGTGCACCCCCCTCCGGGTAGAACCCGTGTCGCCGGACATCAAAGTCCTGATGCACGCCGTACCAGTCCATGCACGGTGCAGCCACCTGCTGCAGGTACATTACCGGGGGCGCCCACTTCCCGGCGGTCGCTCCACCGTCGACCACCACTTTTACTGATTTCTCGGCGCCCAGCATCACGAGGTGGATCGGCTGCAGGGCGAGGCCGACAGAGCCGGCCGTGGTGATGTCAATGGTGACCCGGTCATGTGTCCGGAGATGGTTGGGAACGAACGTGAGTACGGTCGATCCCTCCTCCGCGCCGACGACCTCGGCGTCACAGAGCTGGGTCACGGCATCGATCCCGGCCAGATGTTGCTGCTTCAGCCCCGGCGTCGGCCGTTTCTCCCGTATACTGGTGATGCGGACGTCCTGCTGGGTGGCTGCTGCCAGTCCGA
>CAZCWR010000052.1:0-1516 GCA_964502455.1 uncultured archaeon
TGGGGGCAGCATCCGCCGTGTTCGCTGCTTCCGCGATCAGGGTGACGTTACACGTGGCGATAGTGTCCTGCGCCTCCACCGGTATTTCGTCATACAGTGATCTGTTCGGTCCCAGACCATCGTACCGTTTGGCGGTGTGAGTGACGCAGTGATCCGCATTCTGGAGTCGGACCGTGATATCACCGGTCGAGGCGTCCCCCCGGTTCTCGAGCGCGTACTGCACCGTTCCGTTCGCACCCTGACGCAGGGCCAAATCAGCGGTATACGCGGAGATAGTGAGATCCGGAACAGTCAGGTGCGGTTCATCCGGTCGGTATATCTCAACTAGAAGCGAGTCCGTATCGTGTACATCGCCGTTCATCGCGAGCGCGCCCTGGATATAGTGGATGCCCTCGTTCGCATCCTCCGGTGAACCGACCAGCAAGTCACGGCTCACGGTCTCACCCGGTTCGATGCGGGCGATGTGGGCAGTCCCGATCCGCCAGCCGCTGGGACCGTCCATCGTGATCGTCATATTCTCGCCGGCAGCATCACCAGTATTCTCGACCCGTGCCTCTGCAAGCAACAAGTTCCCGGCCTGAAGATCGACAACGTTGTCCGGAAGCTGCAGATCGAACGCGACCTCCTGTTCTCCCGGCCCCGGTCCTATCGGCGAAGCGGACCCACCTCCACCGTCGTCACCGGTATCGTCCTGCTCCTCCTCTTCGTCCGGTTCCTCATCCTCCTGCTGTGGTGTCACGACCTGGAACCGGTGCGTCACGTTGATGGTATCGTTGATATAGGTCCCGGCGATAATCCCCGCGTACGTGGTGTTCGCCGTGATGTTGTATGTGCCGGTCGTGTTCGCCAGCCAGGTGAAATTGGTGAACGCGTAGTCACCAGCACTGAAGTTGACCGACGTGGATGTCAGGTTCTGGGTGTGGCCCGTTGCGTTGTACAGGTGCAGCCAGGTCGTCCCGTTGTACGGGGTGTTCCCGCAGTTCCAGTTGAACGATTCGACCGTGAGCTGTGTGCCATTCGTCACCGATTCCCCCGGTGTTTCCGTGAAGAACAGGCAGTTCTCGAGTTCGTGGCCGACCGTCACCTCCTGGTCCAGATTCTCCGGTATCGTGGCACCGGCACTGGCAGCGGCAACAACCGTTACCAGCAGAAGCAGAACGGCACCATTCCCCCCAGCACGCGACGGCATACGTACAGATGCGGGCGTCCAGCATAAAAACCTATATGCCATGCAGCACATACTACCGGCAGCACCAGCTACTGTACACGGGGCCTCTGCAACACAGTAGCACCCCAACAGGTTTATACGGGTGTCGCTCACGTATTATGCATGCGGTATCGGTATCTGGGACGGGGCGGTCTGCTTGTCCTTATGGTTCTCTGCGTTATCGGCACCGCATCCGCCACGCAGGTCGGAGTGTACCCGGGGACGGACTATCTGGGGACGATCGAGCGCGGTGAGACTGTGTCTATCGATATGCTGCTGGTGGGCGGTGATGCCGAGACCAAGGTCGGC
>CAZCWR010000052.1:1526-10296 GCA_964502455.1 uncultured archaeon
AGGTCGGCATGAATGTCAAATCCGCTCACAGGCGGGATGTCAGGGAACAGAATCGACCATACCCGTTTGTTCCGCAGAACACATCCCAGGAGGACGTAACGGACTGGGTGGAAGTCCTGGAAGATCGCGTCACACTGGAGAAACCGCGTGATATGTACAAGGACGGGCGACCAGTCAAGGCGAACGCCAAGATATCCTACCTGCTGCACGTACCGGACGACGCGGAACCCGGATACCATGTTGGGGTGCTTCGGCCGCGCATCCTGTCTGTTCCAGGTGTCGACGGGGATATTGGCGTCAGTGCACAGGCAATCGCCCAGTACAAGTTCGTGTTCTACGTGCCTGGCGAGGCAGTCCGGGACATCAAGATACTTGGCTTTAACAGCAATCCCGTGGCAACGGACCGGGACCGTATCGAGACCGTGATCCGGAACACGGGGACCGTCACCACGACAGTCCGCGTCACGCCTACCCTGCACCTGCCGAACAGCTCCACGACACTGGATATGCGTGGTACCACGCTTTCACCCGGAGAAATTTCCACAGTCAGCACGTATGCCGTGAACAACGTGACCAGCGGCACCTATGATATCGAGGCGGACGCAGACTGGATCACCGGGTCCACGACAGATGACGGTTCCGTCACGTTCACCACCTACCAGCCAACCGTTGCCGCCCAGGTCCCGGTCAACCCCACCAGCACGAGCATCCTTGAAACCGTATTATCCCTACTGACCATCATCCTGTTGATCGCCGTGGTGAGAGAAGCATGGAAACGCAAACAGTCCTAGACAACGTACACCGGATCAGCACCAAGCAGGGTATCCTACTAGTCCTGATGATAACAGTAGCCATTATCGCGGCCACCGGGCATTCACCGGTCACGACGGAGACGTGGTCAGTCCCGGCAAACGCAACGGTGATGTCCGGGGATCGCACTGAGGTTGGGGTGGCAAACGACCAGGATCAGATGAACTTCGGGCGGATCGCCGTCGGGATGGACTCCCGGAAATCCCTGACCGTCACCAACCAGCACCCTACCGCGCACGTATCGCTTCAGACCACCGGAAACATCTCTGAACACGTGTCGATCCCGAAGAACAATATCAGGATGGCTGCCGGTGACACCAAACAGTTCACGCTCGTGTTCACCGGTAAACAGAAAGGCCACTACACGGGTGAGATCACCGTCACCAAGCAAACACTGACACTCCCGGTCATCGGACTGACCATGCCATGGCCACCATGACAGCAGTGATACCGGACGGCCCCTGTACAGGGATCAGCTTCAGGACAGCGATACTGGGACTGTTCCTGCTTCTGCTCGCCACGTCGGGAAGTGCGTTCATCCTGATCGATGTCGGCGTCCACGAAACTGTTGCGGGTACCGCCCCGCAGGTCGCTGCGTCGGACGGATTCCCCCAGCATATCGATGTTACCTGGGAGAACACCGGGTCCGTCGGCTGTACCGCCCGGGCCCGCATCCAGTACCGGAACGCCAGCACCGGCAAACCGGTGCACGAGGCATGGAGCAGGGAATCAAAGCTCTGGCCCGGGGCGTTCGCAGAATGGCGTATCACCACCGTACTTCCCGCAGGCCGATATACGTACAGCGCTGAGGTGTTCCACTGCACCGAACACATACAGGCTGGTAACGGAACGTTGCGCAGTACCGGTCCACGGAAACACAGCACAGCCGATACCGCTGTCACGCTCCGGACGCAGACTGCTACCCGTGACACGATACACGCCTATATCGAACCATCGGTGACAGCTGATACGGTTCACATCATCCCGACAGCGTACCCGCCAGGCTGGCAGGTACCGGCAACGACGGTCACCGACCTGACCGCGAATACCGTTGACCGTATCACCCTTCCATATACTGCCAGCATCTGGAGGGAAGAATCACTCACGTATGTCCTCGTCACCGATGACGGACAGGTCATGGATGCGTTCACCGCCAGCACGTCTCCGAAACAGACTGTGACCGACCACCTGCGCCGACGCTATTTTGATCTGATCCAGTCCATTAGGGAACACCGCTAATACGCCTATATACCGACAATAACACTGTCTATCTCCTACATCTTAAAAACGCGTATCGCCCGCCTGCGCACGTTAACCTGCTTATCAGACAGAAGGTAGTTTTATAAACCAGACAGACATGTTTAAACATTAAGTGGTTCCACATGCGACTATCCAAAACACTGCACTATGCTATCCTTGTTGCAATGATCGCTGTGTTCATGTCCCTCGGATTTGGGGCGTCATCCGTTGACGATACCGACACTGCAGACATGGACGTAACAGTGAATTCGAAGACAATCATCTCTATCACGCCAAACTCAGCAACGTTTACCGGCGACCCCGGTGAAAACACGACCAGATGGACGAACTTCTCTATCCAGAATGACGGGTCAACGACCATCACTGATGTCTGGGCGAACGTGACCCAACCCAGTACAGATCCGTTCGGAACGGGAGATGTGAACAAGTACGATTCTGCGAACATGATCGCGTTGACGAACGAGTCCGGTGGAACCACACATTTCGTCGACAGGATAGAATACAACCAGTCCGTCCCCAGCCACGTAACCTTCCACGGTGAATGTGGCAGGACAAACGGCAGCATCAAGTTCGCGCACAAAGAATTTTTCTGGTGTGGGAACGTCACCAGTGACACTCATAGCAGACTGGTCATCGGTGACAATCCGCGAACCGGATCTGATTCAGGAACCATCGATCTGAGTGATGGTACATCGACCAGCAGCTACACCAGCATGGCGACAGAGGACGGGTACTACGTCACCGATCACTCGTTCAATCTTAACGGTGTGACCGAGGACTACTGCGTGATGCTGAACCAGGACGGTACCGATCTCCGTATCGTGAAGTGGAATCAGGACGCCGCCAGCAATAACTGTGGCAACAATGGCGGCGGATTGATCGGTGTCGGCAACTCCATGGACCCCGGAGAGAATCTCAACCTCGAACTACAGGCACGGATTCCATTCGGTACGACAGCCGGTGGTCTGTCAACCGGTACACTCATGATTATCGCCGGCACCGTGTAACACAGGTGCCTCCACTCTTCTTTTCCTTCTCTTTTTCCTTTCTCTCTGTTCCCTTCCACATCATAGTTCACGCTGCCAGATATCGTGCAGATTCCCGCCTATTTTATCAAGTTACAGACCTACCTCAGAGTATGGGCGCGTACCGGATCGTGTACGATCGGAACGGCTGTATCGGTGCCGGGACCTGTGAGGCACTGGACCCGGACAATTTCAAACTGGTGGAGGACGGACTGGCCGACCTGATCGACGGAGAAGAAGTCAAGGACGGCGTCTGGGTGAAAGAGATCAGCGAAGACGAGAAAGACACTGCGCTGGAAGCCGCGAAAGGCTGCCCGGTCAACGTCATCAAAATCATGGACGCCGAGACCAACAAACAGATCTATCCCTGAGTGTTTTCTCCCGGTGAACACCGTGCCAGACTGCGACATCTCGAAAACTCGAAGAGTTTTCTGCGAGTCGAGCAAATCTTTGATTTGCGACAATGTCCAAACTGTGGGTTCATCCGTGACTACAGCGACCCCTAGTCGCCGTATACTGCTTCCCTGATAGCACGCATCCCGTCCACGATCCGCGGCCCCGGCCGGTTCAACAGCGAGTCATCGACAACATGAACATTGTGTTCCTGTACGGCGGTGAGGTCCTGCCAGCCGTCGCGGTCCAGTACCTGTTCCGGGTCCGCCTCCGCGTCAAAGCCGCAGTAGTGCAGGACGATGTGTGCCGGATCAAAGTCCTGTAGCTCGTCTGTCGTGACCGTGCGACTGCGTTCACCTGGGTCGACTAGGTATTTCCCGCCCAGTAGCTGGATGATATCCGGAATCCAGTTGCCGCCGACCATCGGCGGGTCGTGCCACTCCTCGCAGTAGATGCGCGGCTGATACGCCGGTTGGCGGACGGCCAGTTCCTGAATCTGCTGGTTGATGTCGTCGACAAGATCCATCGCGTTCTGCTCCTGTTCCACGAGTTCGCCGATCACCTTGATCGTGTTGCACACGTCGTGAAGCCGTGTCGGGGTGAACTGTTTGACCGGAAGTCCGGCGTCCCGGCACTGTTCGACGGCTTCGTCCTGCAGTGCGTCCGACGCCAGCACCATGTCCGGGTCGAACCGGGCGACCTCGTCAATGTCCGGGTTCGTCCAGCCGCCGATGGACGGCGTGTCTTCTACTTCCTTTGGGTAATCACAGAGTGCGGTCGTGGCCACGATGCGATCCCCGGCACCGAGTGCGTACAGGATTTCCGTGTTGCTGGGCGCAAGCGACACGATCTGGTCGTACTGCGACATACAGGTTATACTAGGACATGTAGTCATAAAAACTGCTGTACTGTTCACCAGGCCTGTCGGTATCGATTTAAGATTTGACCGAAACCAGGGCATGTATGCAATATGAAGGACTGGAACCAGAAACGGACGATAAATACCTTGTCAGTAACACGTTACAGGGATTCCATGCGGCAGAACACCTCCGTGAACAGGGATACGAAGCCGTATTTTCGCGGGCGGACACACCGGAAATCGTGGCACAGGGCGCAGTGCAGGAAGATGTTTCCCACGTACTCCTTGACGGCTACGATGTAGATGAAATCGCAGACGTTATTGACGGCCTGGAACAGTACGGTGCAGACGATATCACCCTCCTGGGAGCAGGAGAGGATGGCTGGTACGAGGTGCCGACGGACTGGGAAGACGTAACCGGTGTCGGCAAGAAGACCTACAACATCCTGGAAGATACGGAACTGGTTCCCTGGGCCATCGACGAGCAAGTATTGACACAGGAACTGGACAAGGCATACGGTGTCGGCAAGAAGAACGAACTGACCACCAAGATCCGAAATCAGAATCCGTATCTGTTCGACTGATCAGGGTCCAACGAATCCAGGCCCGTCATGACCCCACCTACAACGATAGGACGGTGTACAATATGTCAGAGGAAGAAACACCAAAAGAAGACTATATCAAAGACACAAAGCGGTCTGCAGCACAAAACCATCTTGGTCAGAAAGTAGCTGTGGTTCTGCACGAATACGGGTGGCAGGAACTGGATCTCGGCGGGGCCTTCGCGGCGTACCGGGACGGGAAGGACTACACGCCTATGCGTCCCGCCTACGATGACCCCGAAACCGACCTCCGGATCGAACACGAGGTCACAGATTTCGATCATGACATCAACGCTTTCAACGCACCACCAAAAGTGTATGAGGGCGATAAATTCGTGTTTGAAGGCAAGTACCACGCCGACGAGCGCACCGGCGCCGGTATTTATACCTACGTGCCGGGAGACTGGCGAAAACGAATCGAGGAACTGTACGCGGACCTGTATGCGGGCCAGGGTACCGACCACGATCACGCACTGGACCCCTGACCACCCCCCCACGAAGCGTTTATAAACTTTGTATTGGATGTACTGTATGCCAGCGGCCATAGCGGAGGGGCAACACCCGTACCCATTCCGAACACGGAAGTTAAGTCCTCCAGCGCCACTGCCAGTACTGCCGAGAGGCGGGAGATCACGGACGCTGCTGGCCTATTTTTCCCTACTTTTTATCCGGCTGCCAGTAGTTCACGTATCTTGTCTTATCTTGTCTTTCGGCACCCTGTCATTTACGCGTCTGATACCTGCCAGAATCATCCCGTTCAGCACGTAGTAGAGGACAGCGTTGATGAGAAGTGCCGGGAGAAAATGGTACCATCGCAGTCGGGTCAGCGGGACAGTATTATCCGGTCCACCGAGGAAGGGCGCCATGTTGCTTACGGCGGTGTGCTCATCCTGGGTCACCTCTCGCAGCGCGGGGTTTACCTCACGGACATCCGCAACGAATGCGTGGTACTCGTCACGGGACGTGTTCTCCTGCAACAGTTCCCGTTCCTTGTGCGGATCCGTCACGTTCTGCTCGTACACCCATCGTCCACGCGCCTGCCAGAAATTCGCGATCTCAGCCCCCTGGTACAGGATGAGCACCAGTGACTCATAGGTCATCTGCATGGGGGAGGGCGGAGCATATCCGTCGCGCCGCGAGAGCAGAACGCCGTCCGGCTTTCCGGGCAGCAACACGATCGGCAGCGCATAGATCATATCCATCATCGGGTATGTGTACCGTACCGGGTTATCCTCCATATCCGCGATCAGATCCGTCACTGCATCGGCGTCCACCGTGTACCGGGGATTCTGTCGTGCTGTCTCACCGTACACCCATAGATCGTACTGGTACGCGGTCGTATTCACGTAACTGTTCCGAAGCCGCTCTGACAGCTCCTCGGTGAACCCATGTGACTGTTCGTAGTGTACCGCAAACATCGTGACAATCAACAGCATCGACACGAACAGCGGAAGCACCAGCTTCAACTCCTCGAACCGCAGCACTTCTCTGACTGTACCGGATACGTCCATACGCTCCAATACTTCCTGTCAGTATAAAAAAAGCGAGTGATATCTGTTCTAGCATAGTCTCTCAACAGAGACACTACTGCAACGCACTCTACGGTGTTACCCGCTACGTCAGCCCGTTTCACAGTATTTATCAGTGAGCGGTTCACACGGGAGGGTATGAGTCATCTCATCGCCATTGCTTTGCTTCCATTAGTCCTGTCCACCGTTGAGTTCGCCCTGTACCTCCAGGGCGCCTCTCTCAATCTGCCGGTAAGTCTTGGTATGATCGGAAGCAGTATCGCGTTCGTGTACGGTATCTTCACGGGACAGTTGAAGGACGTGATTAAGATACAGCTTATCGCGATATTCGGACTCTTCGGCATCGCCATCGTCGTACTGGTCGTCATCCCACAGGTCTTCCCCAGTACACAGGAACCCATCCTCAACCTGGCGGAACAGTTGACACAGATGCTGGAAGAACAGGTCGGACAACAACAGGGAAGCATGCTTCCCTGATTACGGGTCAGAGCTCGAATCATTAGACGGATCAGACGGTGTCGCACAGAGACCATCCGGTGACGCAAAGTGTTCGGTCCACCACGTGTTCACCTGACGTCCAGTCACATCTTCTGCGTTCGCCAGGTCACAGGTACCAGCCCCTTTGTTGTCTTCGGCCACACCCGGTTCAAACGCATCGTAGACCCGCTGACTTGCCTTCTCTGGAGTCGGATCTGCGATCACGTCCGGATGCTGGTAGTATTCGCACATAATCTCCTGGCATGTGTCTGCATCAAGTATACGGTAGTCTTCCTCGCATTCGTGGATGTTAAAGCAGTGTACACCGTCCTGGCAGTAGGTGTTGTATCCGGAACTGCCCGTCTGGTTGATGATAGTACTGTCCCCATCCGCATCATAGTTGAATCGGCGCGTACAGTAGTTGACCGCCGCAACGTACGAATCAATACTTCCATCATTCTTCCACCGGTCACAGACCGCCTCGCATTCCTGCATGATCTTGTTTTCATCCACGAGCGTCCCGGTCTGCTCATCAACCGCGTCACCCCCTGACGGAATCCTCATCAACATCCCCAACACCAGGGCAGCAACAACTACCACCAGAAATACTTTCACAATCATCTCCATGGACATGTCCCCGTGCTCCATGAACATCTGCCCGCGGATACCGTGGAATCGCCCCATGCTATATGCACTATTCTGCCGCTATCATAAAAAAGATACTGTCGGCTAGGACGTAAATTCCTCCCTGTTACTGTACAGCAGGTACACGTTGATCCCGCCCAGTACCGTCCCCACAGGATACAGCAGAAGCATCACGAGAGAAAGAGCAACGGCCATCCAGAACACGGCACGAGACCGTTTTCCACGGTACAGTGCGATCCCCGTTCCGCCATATACCAGTGATACTGCACCAAACAGACCCATCAACAGTGAGAACCAGGAGGGCGGAATACAGGCCTGTGACGGTACTCGGTTATCCAATGGAACACATTCCGTACCATCGTCATACGTTACTGTCATCCCCCCACTGCTGGCTCCCAGCGAAACCAACATCAGTAACGACAGGACACCAACAGTCATCAGGATACCACCAATGACCTTAAATCCCGATTTCTCCCCCATACCACCCTATTTTCCCCTCCAAGTTAAAAATGCCTCTATCCACACACCGGCTCATCATAACCCTGTTATGGTATTAAAAGGTTTCATGAGTCAAACAGAGATATATGGGCGACGACCTTGAAGCATTCACACCGGGCGAAGAGGCGCAGGACCTGCAGGGTATCCACGAGGACCGGGAGAAGTTCGAGCACCGGAACCCGAAACGTGCCGTGTTCGAAGCACCGAAAGGGTTGAACGAGGAGATTGTCCGCCAGATTTCTGAAGAAAAAGACGAACCGGAATGGATGCTGCAGAAGCGGCTGGAAGGCCTCCGGAAATGGCAGGAGATGCCGATGCCGGACGACTGGCCGCTCGGCCCCGACCTGTCCGATCTGGATATCAATGAGATCATCCCGTATTTGAAGGCGGACGATGCCAAAGCGAACGACTGGGAGGACGTGCCCGACGATATCAAGGAAACCTTTGACGTGCTCGGTATCCCGGAAGCGGAGCGGAAATCGCTAGCAGGCACAGGAGCGCAGTATGAGAGTGAAGTTCACTACCAGCACCTGAAGGAGCGCTGGGAGGACAAAGGCGTCATCTTCATGGACATGGACCAGGCCGTCCAGAAACACCCGGACCTGGTGAAAGAGCATTTCATGAAGAAGTGTATCCCGCCCGGCGACAACAAGTTTGCCGCGTTACACGCCG
>CAZCWR010000053.1:0-10065 GCA_964502455.1 uncultured archaeon
CGGTATGTCAGAGATCGATGCACTGGAGCGGGCTGTCGTCCGGAACCCGTCACTCCAGTTCCGTCGTGCCCTGTGGCAGATTATCAACGCCCTCAAATCCGGGTCAGACGTATCCAAGACACTGGAATCACTGGTGGACGCTATCGTCGAAAAACAGATACTGGAGGTCCAGAAGTACGGGAAAGAACTCAATCCGTACACGTTGATGTACATGATGGCAGCGATCATCCTGCCCTCACTGGGTGTCACGTTCCTCATGGTGCTCTCCACCTTTACCGGTGCCGGTATCAGTGAAAGTATCTTCTACGGTATCCTGGTCTTCCTCATCTTCTTCCAGATAATGTTCATAAACCTCGTGAAATCCAAGCGCCCCTCGGTGAAAGCATAACGATGACCGACAACGCAGATCAACCTGCACAGGACAACGAACGAGCCGGTACCGATCAGGTGGCCGGTTCGGATCGTGAGCGTGATGGCGATGGGGATACGGCGATGGAAGACCGTCAGCAATTGACCAGTGTAACGGAAAAGGAACAGGAGCAGGAACAGGGAGCAGTGCAGGGCCGGCAAGCCGCTGAGACGGAGAAGCAACCGGCAGGGGCGGCATCACAGGTGTCGGCAACTGCAAGAACACTGTTTGGACGTCTCCGCCAGCAACTCCATGATATCGATGTCCGGATGTCCCTGTATGTGACCTTACCTGACAAGTACACGGATTATATCGAACAGCAGGCGCGGTACGCGCGGATCGGTGCGTACCGGCGGATGACGGCCAACTTCGTTATCGGGTATTTCGTCCTGCTGCTCCCAGTACTCTATTTCCTGGATATGTCCCGGATGATGTCGGTCGTCACGTTCGTGGTGGCGGCACCGTTCTCGCTCGTACTGCCGTACGGCCTGTTCTCGATACTGGCGGAGCGGCGGAAACGCGCCATTGAACGCGTCCTGCCGGACGCGCTTCTGTTAATGAGTGCGAACATCGAATCCGGGCTGACCGTGGAGAAAGCATTCCTGCTGAGTGCGCGGGACGAGTTCGGACCACTCGCCGACGACATCCAGCGGACCGCGATGAAGATGTTTGGTGGGATTCCGGTGGAGGACGCCTTGGAGGAGCTGGCGGAGGAAACGAACTCCGGTCTGTTTGCGGAAACACTGAAACTGCTGATCGACGGTATCAACGCGGGTGGCGAGGCGTCCGCACTGCTGGAAAGCTCCGCTGAAGATATCCGGAACTCGCTGCATCTGCGGGAGGAGATCGAGGCGAACGTGAAGATGTATTCGATCTTCATCCTGTTTGCGTCCGTCCTCGGTGCGCCCCTATTGTTCGCGATCTCCACGTACCTCGCAGAGACCACGAGTGATCTCTGGGGGGAGAATGCCGGGAATCTGGAGGATATTCCGGAGAGTGGGATGATGACAATGTCGGCTCCGGACATCAACGTGGAATTTTTCCGTGTGTTCGCGGTTGCGTCCATCCTGATCTCCAACGTGTTTGCCTCGCTCATCCTGTCAGAGATCAAGAACGGCAGCGTCAAGTACGGGCTCAAGTATGTGCCGGTGTTCCCGGTGATCGCGATCATCATCTACTTCGTCGCGGATATCATCATCACCAGCACGCTGGGCGGGGCGATGTAGCCTGCGTTGGTAGCTGATATGCCCTGTAATGAGGTAACTTATTTATACTGGCCGGGGTAAGTCGTGATTGATAGCCATGAATCCGCATGTTAGAACGAGAAAGGGTCAGTCGGCGATCGAATACCTGACCACGTATGGATGGGCGCTCCTCGCTATCCTTGTTGTCGGAGCGTTCCTGGTACAGTTCGGTATCTTCGATCAATGCCAGCCGAGCGACCCTGACTTCGGGCCACAGGACGTTGTCGTAACTGGCTGGGGATTTACAGGAACCTCCTCAATGCAGATGACACTGCAGGCCATCGGGAACGATGTCAACGTGACAGATGTCTCGCTTGACGATGCTAGCGGCGCGTCATTTGACGATGGTGACGGAAACTCCTGGCAGAACATCACCAGCGGTAAGGAAGCGACGGTAACGCTCAGCAGCCTTGGTACCACATCAGACGAGTGTTTCAACTCGCACGTCCAGATTACCTACGACGTTGACGAAGACGGTGGTATCTCAGGTGCGATGATTTCGTCCAATCGCCCACTGCAGGGACGAGCCCCATAATTCGGGGATCTGAGGTTGTCAACTATCGCCTTGGGCACCTATCCCTCTTTTTTTCTTTTCCTTTCATTTTGCATTACCGGTGGATTCATGTATCGTATAATTGATGCGAGTACAAGAAACAATGCGTAGTACAAGAAACAGGATGTGGGCAGGCTATACGCTATACGGAGAAAGCTGTGACAGGTGGTTAGTTGTATGCAAGGGTGTTGAGGTTCCAGCGATCAATACTGTCCTGATCCAGCTTGAACCAGGTACGGTGGTCTGATACGCCTTTGATCTTTTTGTTATTCGTGGACGTGTCATCGAAGTAGATGTGATCCACGGCACTACGGGATGTGTCCTGGTAGTCCGGCGGGAGTTCGGGAACGTTGACGAAGGAGCTCCAGCCTGTGTAGGTTCCGGACGCAGATAACCGTCCTTCAAGCCGGTCAAAGATATGTAGTCCCTCATTGTCTGCAAAATAACATCCGCTTTCAATTTCATCCGGGATGTTGTTGGACCAGGCATCGGTATCTGTCATAACGGTCATGGTTCCGTTGGAGAGGTCGTCCGTGATTCCGTTAATACCGCTGATATACGCTGTGATCCCGGAACTATCCTTATCACCGCAGACCCGATCACCGTCATCTGTCATGGGACGGGAGGTCTCCGATATCACGCCTGCAAAGTCTTCCACCTCGTTCTGGAGCGTGCTGTTATCGTATGCACAGATATCGTCAACGACCAGTACCTTGTCTGATTCACCGGAGATACTGGACACATCGCCATTTCCTGGTCGGATCGATGCCCGGCCGGACGTCCAGTTATCCATACTGTCGTAATGCTTGTTTGTCCCAGATCCGAGCTGTGATGCACGCGCTGATGTGGGACAGGCCTCGAACTCCCTGGCATACTGTCCGTCCGTCTCAAGCAGGAGCAATGGGTCAGTGATGTTTGTCAGGGACACCGTGTAGTTCTGTGTTACTGAACGACTGAACCGCGTCCTGGACGGTGGATGGTGCAACGTTAGGTTGAACTGGGCGTCAATGAGCCCGGTCACCGGTGCACCAGACGATGCCGTAATCGTGTCCAGTGTAACGCCCAGGTCCCAGCCAGCATCACTGGACAGAGTAATCATCCGTGACCGCCAGTCCGTGAAACTGGTCTCATTCAACAGGAGCTGATCTGTCCCGTTAATTGTCCCGTTCCGGAACCCAGTGGTGACCTCGTCCTCTGCCGTCCCCGGTGCCAGCGCGGACTCGTTGACCGTCACGTGGTTTACGGCAGCGGAGAACGTTCGTTTTGCCGTGATCCGTCCGGCCCGTTTCAGGTCCTCCTCGACACTTGACAGGTAGTAGAATGATTCATCGATATTACTGGCCGTCGACTGTGTCCCTGTCGTATCGATCGTGACAGGATTTGTCACGACCATCACCACAATGGACAGTGCAAAGATCGCAAATATCGAATACATGAACCCGGACCGCCGGGACGGACCAGCCGATGACTGCACGTGGACGTTATCCACGGCGCCACACCTCCAGTGACATGGTGGCCGGCCCCCACAGCCATTCGATACCGCCGGTGCTCTGTGACTCGATCTGGAGATCGTCCTCTTCCAGCTGGAAATCAACGGTCCCGTCGTTGGTCACGTCCAGCCGGTCGATCAACCGCTCAACGGCGTCACCCAGCGCGTCCTCAGAGGCGTTCCACTCGTGGGACGCGTTTCCAACAGTGACTGTGACGTTGCCGTCTATCGTGTCGAACGTATAGTTTCCGCCCTCGTATTCGGAGAAGACACCACCGTATCCGACGGATCCCTCCACTTCTGCCGTGTAGATGACACGGCTGTCCGGGCTGCCGCCCTGCGGATTGTCCTTCGAAAGGGCCGTATCGATCTGTACCGTGTTGTTCCCGGATTGTACCATGTCCGCCGGGACGTGGATACTTGCTGGATCACCCAGCTCCCGGTACGACGTGTTATAGTCCCAGAGCCGGTACACGTGCTCAAACTGGCCGGACGCGTTCTCGATGAGGAGCCGGTCCGTCCAGAAGTTGGACGAGTACGACGTTACCCGGACATCAGAGATATCACCGTTCCCTGGAACGGTGAACGTCCCGTTCTTTGGGGAGGTGATGTTCCCGCCGAACCGATCGGTGACCTGCGTCAACCGGAACCCGCCGAACGTGGTCACATCCGGCCGCGTATAGTTGAACGAGATATACGAGTCCGGATGCAGCTTATGGGTCATGTTGCCCGTGACGGTAATCCGCTGCCCCTCGAAACTGGCCCGGATGATATCCTGCGCGACCTCGCTGTATATCTCCTCCAGCTCTCCTTTTTCCGCGTAGTAAAACTCGCCGCCACCACAGTCTGCCACCATCTTCAATTCTTCCTGGTCCGCATCCTCGTCGTACGCGATGGCGTACACCGTGGCATCGTACTTTTCGTTCGCCCGGCACGCCGCTTCGATCGCGTGATCAGACGCACCAACACTGCCGTCCCCGTCATGATCCTCCACGTTATCCATCCGGGTTACCTGGTTCGACGTGCCGTCCGACATGACAACGATGGACGGTGTCCGTACCTCGTCACCCATCAGTTTGGCATCGAACGATGCACCGTACCGGGAATGGTTCACCTGCATCCAGTGCAGCACCGGTGTCCGGCCCGTACTGTTCGACCGCATCTCCACCTTGAACTTGAGGTACCGGCCGTTCGCCACATCCGTGATATCATCGTGGTACACCCAGTCCCCGGTGTGGTTCGTGGCGTACCGGATCGTGACGTTCGTTCCTGCCGGCGTGGTCACTCCTGTCGTGTTGGCCGTCCACGCTGTGAGATTGCCGGCATCCACTGGTCCGGAGGTGAACGTGCCCTCCGTAGTGCTGTCAAGTTCTACGCCGTCAGCGGTTTCCGTCGTCCCGGAGAACGTACCTGCACCGAACGATGACCGGTTTACGGACCCGTTCACATATCCCTGGTGGTCCGGTCGGAACTCGACCGCCAGCACGTTATCCTCCGCGTTCAGCAGCGACCGGTCCACCACATTACTGTCGAACCCGCCGAGTTTGACGTTGTCCACGTACCAGCCCTCCTCCTCGTCGTTCTTTTTCTTCGCGTCCTTGGCATCGAACCGGAACCGCAACTGTACGGTATCCGTCGCATAGCTGGATACGTCGATGGTCTCGTTCTCCCAGCCGTCCGTTGTGCCACTGTAGCTTGCCAGCTCCGTCCAGCCGCTACCATCATTGATCTCCACGTACATGTCATCCTTGTTCTGGACCTCCAGCCAGTGCGAATACGACAGGGTGGTATTACTCACGTTCGACAGGTCGATCCGGGGCGTGACCAGGCTTCCATCCTCTTCGTGCCCGGTGGCGTACCGGTACGTTTCCTCCAGTCCGAAGTACCATGAGTGACCTTCCGACAGGGACCGCTCCTCAGACCGGTACCACAGCCCGGTCAGGTTCTTCCACGCCCCCAGCATCGTATCCCAGTAGTTCCCCGAATAGTTCATCCGCGACGTATGAACCTGTTCACCGTTCAGGTACACCGTGGCGTTCCCGGCATGATGCAGGTACGGGTACGGATGGAAGAACTCGTCATCCGGATAATCAAACGTCTGCCGGAACCGGTACACATCCGACTCATTACCGGCCTGCGTGTGAGCCATACCACCATACCCCAGCGGTGCAGTGCCTTCACCCCAGTCCGTATCGTCATACCCGGTATCCATCCAGTCGTCATCCGTTGTGTTCGTACTGTACCGCCACGTACCACGTTTTCTGAAGACGGGCTGTGGGATCGGTTCCTGGACCAGTGTGTTGGTAGACTTGATGATACCACAGCCCACGCAGGTACCGCCGCCGGCCTTGTACTCGTCAGCAAGATCATGCAGCGATTCGTTGTCCTGCGACAGGAAGTGCCGATGCTTGATGAAGTCGTCAAACCCGGTCAGACCGACACGGGCATCCGGTGTGTCGATGATAACGTTGATGAACTCTTTCGTCCCGGCGATCGCCTCATCGATTTTCCCACCACTGGACATGGACCCGGCAAGCGACGTGGCAGACACCGCATCAATCGCACCGGCCTCTCCCTGCAGCAGGCTCTCATGCTCGACACCAACCCGGTACGGAATGGTCTGCTCGCTCATATCGTCGTACGTGAGTCCAGCAGCGGTCAGATTCCCGTGGATGCTGTCATTGCTCAGGTCCACTGTCGTATCACCGTCCGCCTCTGCCTCGTAGACCGTGGCGTTCCCGATACTCAGAAAGATCGTACCGACATCTGCGGTGTAGTTCAGGCGGGTGCTGATACGGTTCAGTTCGCCGGGTACGTGGAACGCGGAGTACAGGTTGATCACGCCGTCGATACCGGGCAGTTTCTCCTGTTCGATCTGATGCTTCCCGGCTCGCTCCTCGATCCCGGTCGTCCGGTTGTACCGGATGTTCAGGAACCCGCCGCTCACACTACTCCGAGAATCGTTATTGAACCGGAGGTCAACAAGGTTGTCTCCGGATTTCAGCGCCTCACAGCGGGACGTGTTCGCCTCCGTGGAACAGATATGGTACTCGTCAACGGTCAGGTTGTCCGTGGACGGGGTGTAGCTTCCGGCATCCGCTCCGTTGAACTGTATGTCGAACGGTCCGGCAAAGTCGCCTTCGATCGTCACATTCTTCACCGTGTGCAGGTCCGGGAGGGAGACGTTCAGCGTGATGTTGCCATCGCCCACGTATCCGCCGAAGAACACGGTCCGGTCGTTCCGTGTCGTGGTCTCTGTAAGGTGAGCGCGGGCGATATACCCGGAGGTCGGCCGGTTCCGTGAGATACCTGAGATGAGCCGTGTCGCCCGCGTCACCAGTTCCTGATCCGGTGGAAGTGTGGTCGTATTGTATATCGTGGCCGCCGCCCCATCGTCGATCGTGATCCGGTAGTTGTACCGGTCCGGGATGATACTGTCAAAGTACTGTGCGGTCAGGTTCTGGGCCTCTGCTGTATCGTTGGATGCCCACAGCACTGCGATCGTGTCCAGTATCGGTTTCTCCAAATCTTCCCCGGTGAGTTCTGTCGCGTTCTGGAAGTAGATCTGCTGGCCTGGTGTCAGTGCGTCACGTGCGTCCTGCCGGATCGCCACCTGCATCGCACTTTCCGCGGCGGCATCGGCCTCCAGTGATTCCTTGCTCTTCGCATCAAGATCTATGGATCCTGGCGGATCGGTGGTCATGACAAGACCGAACGCGGCCGATACCAGCATCAATGCTATGACCGCATCGAACGAGAAGTAAAAACCCTTCCTGAGACAGGGCCTGTTCCCGAGGTCTGTCCTCATCGCCACAGCTGTACATGTAGCGTGCCTCGTTGATATAGGTTTGTCGCATTCACCAGTACCGACCGTTGCTCCCCGGTGAGGCTGTCAGGATCGGCAGGTGGCGTTCCCCAGATCAGGTCACGGCCATTGACTTGCATCGTCCCGGTTTCGTTCGTAACGTTGATGAGGACGTTCGTCTGGCTGTCCAGTCCCATCGTACTCGCGATATCTGTCGTACGCATGTCGTCCAGTTCCTGCATCTTCGCGTCCTGCAGCACGTGATCCGGTTCCGCCAGCCCAATGATTGCTACGGTTTCATTCGTCCAGTTCGCCGGATATCCTGGTGTCCGCACGAGAAGGCTGGCGATGTGGTATGCTTTCTGCTGCATGACCTGCTCTGTGTCCAGCCGTTCCTGCTGTTCGTGGGCCTCGATCCACATCAGGTACGTGACGTTCACCATCATCAAAAAGACGAACATACTGATCACGAAATCCGATGTGAACATCTGTCCCGGCCTGGATCGTGTCGTGTAACCTGTCTGTCCGGCTGTTCGCGTTTTTGTACTAGTCGACATACAGTTCACCGTCATCGTTCCTGATCTGGTTCTCTGCCGGGGTGATATTGCCGTTGATAGTTGTGATCGGTGCGTCCTTGTAGAGGTTACGGTCGTCCCACTGGACGATCAGGGTCCCGCTCGTCAGGTTGACCGTATAGGTATTTCCCAACAGCGCGTGGGGGAGGGTGAAGTTCCGGCTGTACCCGTCACCCTGTGTCAGCGCCATCTGCAGCTCGAAGACGGCATCGTTTGCGATGTTCTCTGCCATCAACGTCTCCTGCTGATTCTGGACATCCGTCTGGTTGCTGGCGAGTGAGGAGTAAAACGCGGTGAACACAAACATGGCAAATATCAGCATCGCCATGAACTCAAGTGAAGTCTGCCCCTGGCGGTTACTGTACCTGTATCGTGACATTGGTTCGTCCCTCCGCCTCCGCTGCAAGCGTATAGCGACCGGTAGACTCAGGGATGTCTCCGGTCACGTTGAACGGGAATGTCCGGATATAGTCGCTTGGCCCATCCCTCCCCTGGAACCGCACTCGGATATACTGCCGTTTAACCGTGGTATTGGTGACACCACGTGGAATATCCACCTCGAAACTGATCCGTTCCGGTTCCCCCTGGGCATACACCAGTATCGCCGCCTCCTCGACAGTATCCAGCATGTTAACCACCTGTAACTGGTCCGTCGAATCCTGTAGGCCGATCGTCGACCGCTGTGCCTCCACCAGCAGCGGTGCAGACAGCACTAGCAGAAATCCGATCAACGCCATATACTCGATCGCTGCCTGCCCCTCCCGCATACAACAACTAATACCGTCTCCCGCGTTTAAAGCTATCTCATCCCGATCAACGCCGGCACGCACCCTCTCGTTCCCGGCATCACTGCTACTGAGCGTTACACTACAGAAGTAGCTGGATCAGTACCGACAGTGGATCCCCGAGCCACAGCAGCAAAAGCACAGCGAACGGGTACGCGACGATGAACTGCACGCCGCTTTGGATCTCTACCGTGTCGTACTCCTCGCCGATCGTATCGATTTGATCCTCCGTCAGGCCGACGATCCGGTCCGCATCCAAGTCCACCCGGTCGAGGTCCTGTGCCAGTACGTCCCCGGGATGTAGCTCGTCCACCGGCACGGTCTGGCGCATCACGTCTGATTCAACGGCCTGTAGGAAATAGTAGACGAGAGACATCACGAGCACGGAAACAATCAACGTTACCGCGCCCTGGACCGCGATCTGTACCGGTATTTCCAGCCAGATACGGGCGGCGGCTGTCCCGATCGCGACCACGCCCAGTCCGCCGACACCGGTCCACAGCAGTGCTGTCCGGTACGCTGCAATGTCACGTCGGAACCGGTCCATCACCTGCCGGTGCTGGACGGCGACCCCGAATGCATAGAGAAGGCTGTATACGGCCCCAACAAAGAAAACGGTCATCACCAGTAACACCGGGACGGGGAACACAGGATCTGTCCCACGAACCGTGAATGGAAGCATAGGAAACGCGTATCCCAGTGCACCGAGGACGAACGCGTCCGCCCCACCCCACATCCCCGCCAGGTACATCCCCCACCCCAACGAGAACAATTCGGTTCCGGCAGCAACGGACAGCACGATCGGCTGCATCCCACCAGTCCGTACACCGATGTAAAACAGCGCGGCTGACAGGAGAACCAGCACGGTACCCAGCACGTCCGGCCGCCGCTCCTCGCTAACAGGGGTGATAAGTGGTTCGAGGCTCAGGTACAGGGCCGCGAACACCTCGCCGACACGGTACCAGAACCGTGCCATGCTGCGGTATAGCTGCTCCGCGGCGTACTGTCGGCAGGGCCGGCAGTGTGTGCGATGAACTGGTCAGTAAACACATCCCGTGACAACTCGGTGGACAGGAGATGGATGCGGAGATACGTGCCGACGGACAGTACAAAACAGAGGGTCGCCACGGTGAACAGCAGATCCGCGACAATATATGCCCCGCTGAGACTCTGGGTAAGGTAGTACAGTAATGATATGCCGCCGA
>CAZCWR010000054.1:0-4851 GCA_964502455.1 uncultured archaeon
GTGACCATGTTCATACTGGCAGTCATACTATACCTCGCAGGTGGAGCGATACTGGTGCTCGTGTACCGTTCCCTGCACACCTACCGTAAACGATCAAGCCGTCATGGGGACGAAAATAGTGAACACGGGGAACACGACGGACGTGATGACTGAGTTCCGGCACTTGTACCGCGTTATCGGGGTGACCTGTCTATAGGCAGGATTCTGGCACTGGATTCCCCGGGCCGCGGCCTCATGAGTAGATTTTTTATAGGAGGCTCTCGCTATTGATAGCGTATGGGTGCAGATATTCGGTGCTGCGTTGCTCACGTACTGCTGATTGTTTCAGCACTTCTCCTTGTCACGGTGCCTGTGACAGCATCGGGCCACGATGACTGTTCGGAGAGTGACGCAGTTGTAACGATCTCCGGGTCAGACAGTCCGATCCATCTCTGTGAGGAGGGCACGTTCGATATCGAGGTCTCCCCGGATACCATAACCACGGATGACGGCTATGCGGTACGCCTGGAAACGGAGGACGGGGAGGACATGACGTTCACCGGGGAGTCGTCGTACACAGGAAAGAATGCGATTCTGAACCCTGACGGTCCCAGCATGTCCTCCGTGAAGGTGGGACCGGACAACTCCTGCCGGGCACTGTTCTGGAGCGATTCAGGGATGCAGGGCGACCATGCGATCATCCATGCTGGAACCACTGAAGTCACCCGGCCTGGTGACACGTCAGTACTGGGCGGTGGATATACGCCGGGCCGGTCATTCCGCCTGACGAACACGGGCGGTGCTGACGACGAATGCAGTGCACGGATCATGCCGGACGAAGACCCATGCAAACTTGGTGTGAACGATGGCTCCTGTGAGGAAGAAGCCGACGGTATGGAGGTAAGCGACATCACCGAGTACGATATGGAACGTGTCGAAGCAGTAGAGGTGGATGGCCCATCCACCTGCCACCTGCGCCTGTACGGAGAGACGGACCAGAGTGGCCGTCTCATGTCGATCGGTCAAAGTGACACGACGACAACAACGACCCAGTGGAAAGATACCAGTGGATCGCCCACGCATCGATCGGTAGAACTCCTCGGCGGCGATCAGTGTTACGCCGATATCTACGAGAATACGAACCTTGAAGGCGAGAGTATGCGGATATCGGACGACGCGTCAACACTCCACCTGGTCGGGCGTAACGTCGTCCAGGCAGAAGTCATGCAGACCAGTACTGACAGCGGGAGCGACAGCAGTGACAGTGATGACGATTCGTCGGGAGAGTCAGGTGATGACGAAAGCAGTGGAGACGACAGTGACGGTGGAGACACGGACGATACAGGTGATGAAGACGATGGATCAGGGTCGTCGGACTGGGAGTGCACGGATCTGGTGACCAGTGAATGTGTGGCTGTGGACGAATGCCGCTATGATCAGGGGAGTGGGGCGTGTGTCCCGGATATCCATCCACCTGAAGACGACACGGACGGCAGTGAGCGGCCGGTTGCCAGTTTTGATCTTGGAACGGCCAGTGACAGTGTGACGGTGGAGTTCTCATCAGAGGTGTATATGTTCCACAACGTGTATGTCGCCGATGCCGAATCCGTGGAGGAGACAACGATCGAGGACTGGGAGAAGGTTGAGGTCGATGCGGATATCGTCCCACCGGACGAGGTCTGGGAGGCAGATCTGAGTTCGACGCCACAGGTATTTGTCGGAGAAGCAGAGGTAGATCTCTCAGGGTTTGAACCGGGTGAATACTATATCTTTAACTGGGGCTGTATCACTGGCGTGACACAGGGGCAGAGTGCGCCGGTTGACTGTGACTGGATCGACACGTTCTTCGTGGAAAAAATCGCGGGGCAGAACATCGAGATTACCAGTATTGATGATGAGGTAGACGCCGGTGACACGATCACGGTCGAGGCAGCGATCGAGAACACGGCAGATGAAGAAATCACCCAGAATGTCCGATTGATCGCTGGCCACGATCGGGTGAAACGGGACAGCAAGGAGGTCACGATCGGCCCCGGTGAGACCGAAACAGTTACGTTCGAATACACGACATACCGTGCGAAGACTACCACCCAGTTACCGGTACGGGTGGAATCAGAATACGGCCAGGACGATGCAACCGTGACAGTCCACGGCACAGATGATACATCCTCCGATGCGGACGATAGTTTCGAGGTGTCCATCACGGAGACGAATGCACCGGTCAGTGCGGGAAATATCCTGACCGCTACCGCCGAGATCACCAGTAACGTGGATGAGAAGACACGTCTTTCGGCACGGTTCGTGGTCGGCCACGATGAAACGATCACGGACGTGCAGCAGGTGGAGATCGGTTCTGGAGAAACCAAAACGATTGAGTTCCAGTTCGAGACATACCCGGCAAAACTGACCTCGGAATTCCCCGTTCGCGTCGACATCGGTCATGACGAGGCCACGGAAACCGTGACAGTCTACGGCACAGAGGATTCCGGCGCCCAAGGCCTAAGACTGGGTATTGCCGAGTTCGATGAAGCGGTGGATGCCGGGGAAACTGTGACCGTCGTTCCAGAGATAACGAATACAGGAGATAACACGCGCGTAATCTCCCCACGCCTGCTTGTCGGGAAAGAGGAAGAGGAACACGGCCGTAAAGAACTGGTTCTGGACCCGGATGAAACAGGAACAGTCGAGTTCACGTACCAGACGGAAGAAGCGGCGGAAACCACTGAGATACCGATGTACGTAGAGGCAGGCGGCGGCCGATTTGAACTGCAGGTGACGGTACGCGGAACAGACGCCGATAGCGACACGGAGGGTGACTCTGGAGATGATACGGATGGATCTGATGGGGATTCCGGTGATTCGACGGATGGTGACTCTGGGGATGACACGGATAGCGATGGTGATGGGTCTGGTGATGATACGGATGGATCTGATGGGGATTCTGGGGATGATACGGATAGTAGTGATGATAGTGACGCTGATGGTGACGGGTCTGGTGACGGCAGCGATGGTGATTCAGATGATACAACCGAGACGGAAACCGTGAACATCACCCAAATTGATTCGCCGGTCCATGCCGGTGATACGATAGCGGTCACCGCGGAGATTACGAACGACGGGAGTGAAACGCTCGTACAGTCTGTGCGTCTGGTCGTCGGCTACGACCAGAAAGAAGTGGATATGCAGGAGGTGTCTGTTGATCCGGGTGCGACGGAGACCGTTGAGTTCACGTATGAAACGTATCCGGCACGGTTGACGACAGAGTTCCCGATGCGGGTGGAAACAGAGGCAGATTCTGATGAGGAGATTGTGACGGTATACGGCACTGAGGACGAAGATGCGCCCGATAACCTGGATGATGTGGATGACCCGTCCGGCGATGTCGGCCTGCAAATCAGGGACATCGATACACCGGTCAATGCTGGTGAAACCATGACTGTCGTGGCAGCGGTCGCGAACAGTGGCGAGGAAGCAATCACGAAGACCCCCCGTCTGATCGTTGGCTACGACCGGGTGGAAACAGACCGGAAAGAGGTGTCGGTTGAGCCGGGTGCGACGGAGACCGTTGAGTTCACGTATGAGACGTACCCCGCCAAGCTCACCACGGAGTTCCCAATGCGGGTCGAAATCGATACCAAGATGGATGAACGATACGTCACCGTGTACGGGACGGATGACGACAAAGAACCCGTCAACCCTGCAGATGACACGGGCGGAGTCGAACCGATCAGCGATGGTTCTGGAGATGATACTGGTAGTGATGGTTCAGGGGGCGTGGATCATACGGAGGCGTGCGATGCTGTGAAGGAAGAGGTATCGGATGCTACATGTACATGTACGGAACGGGTTATGGATGACAACGATGGAGAGATGTACGTTGTTGTGTACAGTTTGGAAGATGAATCTCTTGCTACGACGGTCTCACGTAATGACGTGACTGGAGAATGGGAGGTGCATGATCCCTCGGACGCTGAAACTGCGAAACAGGCATGGGATGATGACCCCGACTACAATCTTGACCAGTGCCTCCAGTCGGATAGTACGGGAGATACGGACGGTACAGATGACGGAGACAGTGAAACGTCCGACGGTACTGAGGATAGTGAGGATGCCGAGGGTGATGTGACTGAGGAGACGGAGGGTGATGTGACGGAGGGGACTGACGAAGATGTAGTAGATAGTGTCGATGATCAGGAGGATCCGTATGATACCGGGAAGGATATGAATGAGGACGAGGTGAAGGATCATATAGAGGATCAGGCAGACGGGAACGTATTCAACATCGCATTCGTACCTGCTGGGCCAGAGGGGTATGGTTCGTCACAGGAGTATCAGAACCGAGCGGAGTACCACATCGATCGGATGATGGCGGCAACACCCTTCCAGGAGTGTCCAAGTAGTGTCGAGACAGACATCCTGACATCGGAGCCGGTAAAACAGGAGAAGAACACTCAGTACGATCTGGTCGTCAATCTGTTGGAGGCCGAACAGGCATGCTACGGTCAGGCAGTGATCAGACGGGAACCGCCGGAGATTATCATCGGTGCGGGGTCACCGGAGGAGGTCCGAGAGGTCGTCTTCCCTCATGAACTGGCCCATATCTTCAGCCTGTGCGATGAGTACGACCGATCGCTGTATGATATTCAGAGTGACATGTTCGCTGGTGGTTGTGGAAATCCGTGGCCCGGGGCGGTTGGGCGCGTCCCGAGCGGCGACCAGACACCACACGAGGATGGATACTGCACCACGTTCGGTCGTGATATCCCTGGTGTACCGGACGCGACCTGCGGACGGGACCTCGACGGTGATGAAAGTACCGATGCAGTCGGATTCATGGGTGGTGGCGGCGCGTTCGTGTTTGACACCACAGAA
>CAZCWR010000054.1:4861-9870 GCA_964502455.1 uncultured archaeon
ACGCATGATCTGTACCGGGACACACGTCGATATGCCAGAGTTTTCGGACGTATCCTACGAACACTTCAAACAGCAGCTGAACGAACGGGGGTATTCATGCGGATAGATCACATACTTGCACTGGCTGTGCTTGCTGTAGCAGTCATTCCAGTCGGTGGCGCAGCGGAGGTAGCGCCGATCTTTCTGGTGTCCTTCGATGTGCACCAGAACGGAACCGTGAACAACGTATCGGCAGATATTACCTCGGGAGAGCCACGTATTCCGTACAAGGGTACCGGAGATTACGCGATTGAGATGCTGGATGCGGATGATACCGTCCTGTACAACGCCAGTACACATGTCCAGTTCATGGATGCGCACCTGTGGACGGATCCGGACAATATTACGGTCTACAACGTATCCCGGTACAGTGCCCGGTTGCCGTACGTGATCAACGTGACCACCATCCGGTTCACGAAGGGTGATACCGTGCTACACCGGGTCAATATCCCGGGACAGGTCTGCCCGGCACCGAACAGTCCGTACGCCGTCTACTGCGAGGAACACCTTGTTTCTGAAACCGCTGGTACGAGCGGTCCGGACGATAGACCGTCACTGCCGATGCCGGCGCCGCGGACGCTGTACCCGATCGCGCTTCTGGTCCTGCTGGGTCTGCTTGCTGTCCCGGTGTACCTGTACGTGTCCCGGCTCCGGAACAGGGGATGAACTCGTAGGTGAACAGCGTAGCGTACTGCGCTACAGTTCGTGGATATACAGCGGGTGTTCGGGTTTGCTGCTGGGAACGGACTATTTTTTAAGTGAGATGACCGAATTGTTGGTAGAGCTGTTTCCCGTAAGGTATGGGAGGGGGTGGACACGTGTGGCAGGTATAATGCGGATAGGGGTTGTAGTTATTGGTGTAGTGGTGCTTGGACCGCACCTGGCCCTGGCCATGGAGCATGTGGACAGAGATGGTGCGGCGGATATGCTGGATGCCGCGGAGGAAGTGGAGCTGGATGAGGGGAAACTGGAGATAACTGCCCCGCACGAGCTTCGTATGTACCGTGAGGCCTACGTTGCCAAGGCGGAGGATGTGACAGCGGAGGAGATCACGGAGTGGGAGACGGCCAGGATTGATGCATCAACGTTCCCACCGGGCCAGGTCTGGGACGGTGATTTCAGGGAGGGAGAGGTCCTGTTCAGGGAGCAGGGCACACTCCACTTTGCACGGTTCTTTGATCCGGGTGCGTACTACGTGTTCCTCTGGGGCTGTGAGACGCGGACTGAGGAGGACCGGAAGGTTCCAGGTGGTTGCCGGTGGCTGGACCCGAGGTATGTTACCATGGAGGAAGACGAGGAAATCCCGGCTACTGATCTGGCGGTCACGTACCGCGGTGAGCGATACGAATATAACGAGGATGCGATGGGGGAGGACGGCAGCGACCATGACTGGGTGGTGAATGGGGAGGAAACTGATCTTGTTGTGGAGCAGCATGACTATATCCTGATCCACCCGGTACAGGATGGAGAACTCTCGTTCGATGAAGTGGATGGCAATCCGTACGGTCCGACGTACAATAATCAGGGTGATAAGGCACTGCTCTGGCAGGTCGATAAATCTGATAGGCTGGGGATCCGTCAGGTCGCTGGTGGTGATGTGAGTGCAGAGATACGGGTGGAGGACTGTGGTGACCAGTCGTGGAACGGGGAGGAATGCCGGGATATGTATGATGTGGTCGCGGTCCCGATGAACTACAACCAGGAAGAGTTCAAGGAGTATTTCAAGGAGATGGATGATGTTGCGTTCGGGTGGGCGGAACAGTACTCACCGCTTCGGCATGACTATGAGGATCCGCGTGATGTCATGAAGCTGTGGTTCCTGGAACCGGAAGATGAGTACCCGATGGTGGAGGACCTGGACATATTCGAGGACGAGCATGTCCCGGACGTGGAGGATATTGACGGAGAACAGATAAAGCTGTCTGACCCCCACACGGATATCTGTTGGGCGCCGGGACCGGCAAAATGGTGTGTCAAGGTCCCGAAGCTTTCCTGCGTGGCGCAGTTCGGTGAATGGTCTCTCGACCAGGCCGCGGAGACCGCTGCCCAGGACAGCAGATACAGCGACCGGTACGATGATGTCGTTGCCATGCACAAGGGAGAGATGCAGATGTGGGACATGGTCGAACAGGTTCCCGAAGATATCGAGGAACGGTTCCGGGAAGGAGAAGAACCGGATATGGTGGATGCGATCGGTGTGTTCCGGTCCGGATACGATGGCTGCGGCAAACCGGGGAGAGCGGTCGTCATCAGCAGCGAGGCAGACATGCCGGAACGGACCCTGGGACACGAACTTGGACATGCTATGGGCATCTGCCGGACAGAAGGCGTTGACTACCAGGGGGTCTGCGAGCCTGGCCTGGATATCAATAATTACCACGTGAACGTTCCCGGTCCGTTCTGCCTGAACGCGGTGAAACAGTCCGGTGACCGTGACATCATGAACTACTGTGAGAACAGGGATGACCGGTACTGGGGTGATCCGGATGTCGGTGGCGATCCAGATGATATGGAGCTGCCGTATGCGAACGTCCGGCAGTGGATGCGGCATCACATCGAGGGCGAGGAACCACCCAGGGAGGTTGGCGTGACCGCCGTGGAACGAAACCTTGCGGAACGCTTCGGTGTCGCTGCTGGAACGAGCGCACTGGTATATGGGGCGAACAGAGCGATTGATGTCATCTGGGATGAGATTGCCAGTGACCCGGTGACTGATGCAATAGACTGGGTGCGAGACGGCATCGACTCGATCCTGGGTGGTGGAGATGGAGACGACACCGAAGAGTCCAGGGTGTGCAGCGGTACACCGGACGCACCATGCTTCCGGTTCAGCCGCAGAGAGTACGGTGAAGACGCCGAGGCTATCTGCGAAGCGATGGGCTGTGCATACCAGGCAGGCGCCTGCGTTGATCGCATGGACGCACCGGAGGAAGATAGCTGCAGCGCGATGGCCGGCGTACTGGACGACCCGGAGGAGAAGCAGGCGCTGTGTGAAGAGACCGAGGGATGCCAGTGGGAGCCGTCAGGCGAGGCACCACCAGGGCGGGTACGGTGATAGAAGTGAGACAGCAGCAACCGGAGATTGGCGGCCAATCAGCACAACGGAAGATTGCCGCGGTCGGCGTATGTGTCGTGCTGCTGTCGAGTATGGTGGTCGCGTCGTCCGATGATCAGGTGTTCGTCACCGAACTGGTCGTGTCCAGTACCGGCGATGTTGTCGTTGACCGTCTCACAATAGCGAACGGGACGCCCACACAGAGCCGGCTGGACGGACACCACGCCGACCTGCCGTTCCTCAACGTGCGTGACGAGTGGCAGAACGAGCATTACCTCGTGCTCCGTGAAGGCACCACGATCCACGCCGTCCAGCCGGTAACACTCCAGTTCCAGGACTGGACACCGTACCTTAACGAGAATGAAACCGTCGTCGAAACCGAGAAACTGCTTCGACGACTGCCATACACACGGAACGCAGAATACCTGCATCTTGTACGCGGCTCCGATGAATCCCTTCTCGATGTCCACCTCCCATCCCGGATGTGTGTCGATGACGGGACGTGTAGCCCGTACTGCCAGGGCCGCGGTATCGACCCGGACTGCGATGACTACAACCCGTACAAAGGTGTTGGTATCGCCATGTTCCTCGCCGGGATGGCATTGATCCTCTCCGCTTACATCATCCGCCGGCGGCAGGACATGGAAGAAGAGCAACTTCCGTTCTGGCGGTGATGACAGACTGGTGATTTGACTACTGCTGTTACGATGCTCCCGCCCGGTACAGCTGGTAGAATCCGTACGCGCTTGTACAGAATGCAGCTGCTGACAGCCCGTGCAGCAGGAGGTACACCGCACCGGCATCCATACCGGCGACGACCGGTGCAAGCCCGATATGCCACTGGATTAACGGCACGAAGAACAGGATATGCATAACAAGACTGATGCCGACTAGCTCCATGGATCGGGCAACGCGTCCGCCCCAGGGCGCTGTCATCCGGTTGATGTAGAGGTACCCGACACAGAACAGTGCCGGAAGCATCCGTCCCCAGACCACGTATGTGTCGTTCTGCGGTATCCCTCCCAGGGACTGGAACAGCGTTCCAATGCCGGCGGCGCAGCCGGAGAGCGCAATCAGTATGATCCATCCGTGTGCCGTCATGCCGAGCATGGTCTCATGTGATGTGGTGGAGGTCGGTGTGCTACCGACCTGCTTCAGCCGGTACGTGCCGTACACGCTGACCAGAAGTAGTCCGGCCAGGAGCGTCGATGCACTACCGGTCCAGAACACTGGGTCTCGCTCCAGTATCACCGGCTTTCCAATATTGCTGTACGGCAGGTAGAACAGGTGGAGTACAAGGCCGTACCCGCCCAGAGCACCTACAAGGAGTTTGACTGATTGCTGGATGCGGCCGTCCCACCGGTTCAACGCGGCCAGACCCAGGAAGACCGTTGCCGCCATTGCTGTCATCGGCATGATATCGAACAACACAAGATGCTGCGTCCACTGCAGCCTCAGCCGGTGCGCTACCACGGTCAGGAACAGTACACACATAACCGATGCAACCGGTACAACGGTATCCTTCGGCGTCAGGTACCGGCTCATGTACTTGCTGCGAGTATCCTCCGGCTCCCGAACATCTGCCGGTAGCAGTGACAGGGCGTCCACCGGAAGGAATGACCGTACCCGATGCAGGATCCGCTTCCCTGCAACTCCGTCACCGACCGCAGCCTGGTACCGTGCAACAATTTCACGGAACGCCCGATCTGCTTCCCCGTAGTACCCCGTGACCTGTCCATCTGATGTGACATCGATCGGTGTATCCTGGATCACGGTATCTGCAACGTCCTGCCCGAGAAACGTTGTTATATCATCGACAACGATCTGCATCAAATCAAGATACCGCTGCTCCAGAAGATACTGATCCTCCGCCATCCCCACACATCCACTCTACCACAGATTGTATATAAACCTG
>CAZCWR010000055.1:0-408 GCA_964502455.1 uncultured archaeon
CACCTTCTGAACGCGAGACAGGAGCAGATCGTGGGTTCAAATCCCACTCGGGGCTCTCCAATCCGTAATTCAAATCCCTCGGCCGTCACCTGCCGAACACAAGGTGGCAGCCACAATGGGAAAATACACTTCTGACGATGTTGAACGTAAGTTAGACCACATTCAAACACTTGAGACCACGTCTGACCGGAACAAGGAGCTTCTCTCCGACTTCGTGGATTACCTGCGGGCAGACCCGGAAGTCTCCACGGATCGCATCTACAAGTATCTGTACCTCTTCGAGACCCTGTTCGAGAAGTTCATCGAATTAGTAAATCTTAGTTTTCGGGCCAGTCGAGTGGACGTGGTCCTTGTCAATATTCCCCGAATCTTTAACCTCGGTCAAGAAGAATACGCTGTCCGCATGTG
>CAZCWR010000055.1:418-3904 GCA_964502455.1 uncultured archaeon
ATCCGGACCATCAAATTCTAGTACCTCGATTTCTGGGACCTCAATCTGTTCACGGAACATATTATTTAGAGGGCTTCTAAACTCTCCAAACGTTAATTTTTCGCACTTATTATGGTTCGAAAGTTGGTTGTAATACACTGAAAGATAATGCGCTGAGGTCTCCAACGCTTTTTGCTGTTGACCAAGATTTGAGACATCAGTATCCCCCTCCCCAGATCCCCAACCCAATCTGTCTTTAATCTCCATATCAAGTTCAAACAACTTCCGAACGACCTTCGAATCCGAGTTAAGTTTGTACAGCTGCGCGTTCCCATACTTCCGGGTCGGCTCCACAATATCTAATGATTCCAGTACATCCCACTTGTCATGTAGAGTCGGCTCTGAAACGTTAGCTGCTTCCGATAACTCTTTTTTTGAGTAGTCTACAGAAGGATGTTCCATAAGAACACCAACAATTTTGAGAAATGCAGATCCTCCTACCAACTGCTCTAGTGCCAAAATGCATTCTTTTTCACCGCTCATGTGCCTCACCACCCCACTCATCTTACTAAATTAGGTTTTACTTTCCAACTTACTTACTAAGTACTACTTATGCAATATCATAGAAACATTTTAAAGCTATCATGAATATGTGTATGAGGCTTAAATTCAGTTAAGTTTAAAAAGACTCATATAAAAAACCACTTGGTAGGGGAAGGGGGAATGACAGACCTACGCGCTGCACTTATGGAAACGATGGTCCAACGGAACCAGTGGAGCATGAACTATAAGAATATTGAACGCACCGTTTCTGGCTTCCCCGAACGCATACCAAAGGCAGACCTACGGGATGAACTTGATAGGATGGTAAAGGACGGTATAGCAGAATACCACAAAAACAAGAAGTGTATCTCTTTACGATCCGCCAGGTCAAAAGACGTAAAAGAATACATCGAAAAGCACGGAGAAATGGCTCAATACAAGATAGACCATTTCTTTTCCTAAGACAGAACCAAATAAGATTGAACAATTGTACCTTCGATTATAGTCTGTGTATAGCGCCCGGTAACCCCCCATTCTTCCATTTATCGCCCTGTCCCTATGTTTCTCCGTTATTTATGAGTCTTGATGCGTATGCTGTATTGAGAATGGATAGGATGACAGCACGGGGTGCTGGTATCGCGGTACTTGCGGTACTTATCGTTACAGCGACAGCGGTCGTACTGATACCTGACCTTCCACTGACCGGGGACGTGTCTGCCGCACCGCAGGACGTTGATGCGGGTGCGGATGGACTGTTTTACCGGGTGGACGGCGGGGAAAACGAGGTGTACCTGTTCGGGTCGCTCCATTTCGGGAATGGGGGGATGTATCCGCTGAACGATACCGTGGAGGAGACGTTCAACGCGTCTGATGTGCTGGTGATGGAGATTGATATGGCAGCGCAGTCCCAGGATATGATTGATCGGCGGATGCGGGCACAGGGGACGTACACGGACCGGCAGTTGATGGACGTGATCGATGCGGACACGTTCAACACCGTATACGAGGTGGTGACATCGCAGGGGTACAACCGTACAGCTGTCAACCGGATGAAACCGTGGTATGCGGCCAACCGGGTCAGCAAGTCGAGCATTCGTGCGGCCGGGTATGATCCGGACCGGGGGAGTGAGGAGTACTTCACGGAGCGGGCAAATACACGTAATATGACGGTGGTCGGACTGGAGACAGTTGAGGACCAGGCAGCAGCGTTCGATGTCATGTCTGATGATGCACAGGCGCTTTACCTGCAGGGCGCACTTATGGGATACCGGAACGGCGGGGAGCGCATGCAGGAGATGGCACGGCACTGGACGGCCGGGTCGGACACGGTCTTTCTCCGGCAGCGACGTGTGATGCGGAAGCCGTCCCAGTCCCCGTCAATGGATGCGTTCCACAACGCGCTCCTGGACGAACGGGAGGCCGCCATGAGCCAGGAGATTATAGACCGTCTTGAGAACGGATCCGGTGAAACGTATTTCGTCGTCGTTGGCTCACTGCATCTCGTCGGGGACAACAGTATCCCGGACCGTCTGGAGGAAAACGGGTACACCGTGACCGATATGTATGGGCAGTGACCTCTCTGGTATCGTACCATTCTGTTCGATTCTCATCGGACGTTCGATTCGCGTCTAACGGCTTCATACCGGTATAAAAGAGTTATACAGCGTTTGTGTGATTACAATGAAACTGAAACACACAGCACTTTTCGGAACAGTCCTTTTCCTTACAGCGCTCCTGTCCGGTATAGCGGCCGCAAACACCTCAGACGGCGGTGACGCGGCGTACCCGGATCTGAACGCTGGCGAGTACGAGATCAGTCAGTCCATCGACGTGCGCGAAAATGACGGGACGGTGACGGTAAGCGGCGTCTATATGGCGTCCGATGCCGGGTATCGTGTCGCATCGGCGAACGTGACGCAGGCGGACGGCGAGATCCAAGCCGTCTTCGAGATCGAACGGATAGACGGTATAGCAGCACAGGTGCTGACCCCTGTCGAATTCACAGATTCCGTGGACCTTGACCACGGCTCGCACGACGTGTCCACCACCCTGATCGTTGACGGCGAGACCGTTCACGAGGAGAACGATACGGTCAGTGTCACCGACAGTGACGGGAACAGTCCGCAGGTCGGCGACTACGCGTTGGACCAGGTTGTGGACCAACAGACCAGCGGCGCCGAACTGACTTACGAGGGCACGTACACGGCACCGAACGCCGGGTACAGTGTCGTCACGGAAGACATCACGGTCGACGGCAACCAGGTCGATGTCACGTTCGCACTCGAACAGTCCGATGACCTCGCCGCACAGGTCGTGACACCGGTCACGTTTAACGCAAGCGAATCCCTGGACGCAGGAGACTACGACATCACTGTTGCACTTGATGTCGACGGCGAGACCGTTCACGAGGAATCGGATTCACTTGTCGTCGAAGACACAGAAACGACCATGGACCTGGGTATTCTCGGCATCCTGATCGCCCTACTGGGCTGGTAAACAGCCCGACCATTCCTTTTCTTTTTCTCTTTTCCTGTATCAATACGTACAACACGTGAAACAAACTATTGCTGTGATGTGTTCGAGGCCGGTACATCCTGTTCCGGGACGCGAGTCTCGTTGTGGTTCTGTACCATCTGCCGTTCGATGTCGTCCAAGATGGCGTGGATCTCGGTTCGGGCCTGCTCAAGGGCCCGGTCGACCTCGTCCCGAACCGGATCAAGATCTTCTCCCGTGTCGTTTTCCGCATCATCGATCGCGGCATGGACCTCGGTCTCGATCTGGTCGAGGGACGTGTTGATTTCAGTTCTGAGCTGGTCGACTGCGGCGTGCGGGTCGTCCTGGGCCTTCACTTCGACCTCGTTCAGTGTGCGTTCGGTCTCGTTCAGGACGCGGTCGACCTCGTCCCGGACCGGGTCCATATCCTCACCGGTCTCGTTCTCGACATCATCGATCGCGGCATGGACC
>CAZCWR010000055.1:3914-9007 GCA_964502455.1 uncultured archaeon
CTATCCGTTCTTCGATGCCGTCAACCTTCTCGATACGGGTGACGACATCCTGCAATGCCTGCCGGGCACGTTCATCATCCACCGCTCCCAGCTGTTCTGTGATCCGGTCCCGGGCCACCGCGATACCGTCGATATCCTCTTTTCCGGCTTTCGCGATGACCCGGTCAAGGTGATCGGCCGCCCGCTGTGCTGCCGCACCGTCTCCCTGACTGACGGACCGTTCGATATCTGCAGCCCGCTTCCGTGCTACCGCCCCGGCATCGGACAGCCCGACCGACATGGCGAAATCGTCCCACATCGTCTGAAGCGGGTACAACGGAGAGTCCGGCCCAATCATCCCTGACCGTACATCCTCCGTACCGTCCGGTGCTGTCTCCTGGGCTGCAACCATAACGAAAAAGAATGTGAATACCAGTACAACAGTGAGCGCCCGCCGCATCATCCTCCTATTGGACTGTACTGTATATAACGATTGTGATGTGGCAAAGGAGGTATACCCTGGCGTCACGGCGTTCCCACGCCTGTGCGGACAGGACCAATGACCTGACGTGGAAGCGCTCTTAACTGTCCACACGTATTATACTGGTATGCTGCTCCTCATCGCATCGGGCGTCCTGTTCGTCGTGGGCGCCCTGTGTATCAGTGGTGGGCGACTGACCGGGGACAGGAACTATCTCCGTACGTCCCTGTACGTGACCGGCGGGTTTGCGTTCACGACAGGCACCCTGTTCCTGGCGTGGTTCCTGCTTATGCAGCTGTCAATCCCCCGGTGATAACCGTAGCCCTTCCACTATGCGGATGCCTGCGTGGTGCCGTAGTGCTGCGTTAGGTCACCACGGTATCGGGATCGATATTCTGGGCAGTCCGGAGGTCGTCGGCGTCCTCGGCCAGTTCTTCGAGGATGGTCTCGGACATGCCCTCGATCATACCATCAGTCTGTTCCTCGATGTAGAGCAGTGTCAGGAACGAGGAGAGTTCACGGGCACCGTACCGTTCCTGGATGCTGTCTGCGGTCTCACCACTCCAGTTGTACCGATCTGCAAGCATCATGGCGATGGTACCGCTCTGTACCTCCCGGCCCTGGTCCGTAAAGAGGTGGTCCTGTACCATCTCTGCGAGCAGATGTTCCCGGGTACCCTCAATCGTGTCAAGGCCTTTGTCCGTCAACTTGAACGCGATGATGAGATCGCGCTTGATGTCTTCCGGGGACACGATCACCGTTTCAAGGTAGTCCTCGTTGACCAGGTCGTCGACGCGCCGGCCCACGGTCTGGACGGACACGCCGCCGGCGATCGGTATCATGTCTTCGTGTTCAACGATCCAGCCGTGTATCTTGTTCTTCCACGGCGGCATATCGTGCTGTTTCACGGCAAATAGTATCCCATAATCGGTTTCATCCACAATGGTCTCGTTGCTCACACTGCATCACCTACTCCACGCTACCCCAGACAAGGTTTATAAAGCGAGAGTTCAGCCGCATCTGAAACCTGATTCTATATCAGTTACAGTTCTGCTCAGGTGAACGTGTCTCCGCCACCGTATCAGCGCTGTCACAATGTGCATGATCTCCTACCGTGGAACCGGTCACCGCGTCTCCCGCATAGCACCAGTCTATCCCCCGACTTCACTGTACCTTGTGTTACGTCGGCTGTCCGGTGTTGCCACTAGTTCCATGCACCAGCAGGCCGCGTACTACCTCTCATCCATGCAGAACCCTCGAGCACCTTCAGTGACAGAAGATACTGTATGAATCCTATTTTCCGGGCGTAACGGAAATCCTCTCCCTGTTTTTATACGTCCGGACCGCAGATCCGCGGTGAGAGGCAATATCAATGACAGTTGAAACCGCATTACAGGACATCGTCAGTACCTCGGCCGCGTTCCTCCCCCGGATCGTCGGAGCACTCCTTATCCTTATCCTGGGATGGATCATCGGCAGGATTGTCGGCCGTATTGTCAGTGTACTGACGGACAGGACGCCGATCGATCGGCTCACACTGGATACACCGATCGGCGATATCATGGGCGGTACCGAAAAAGATGTCAACAATGCGTTCGGTGCGATCGCAAAATGGTTCGTGTACGCACTGGCATTCCTTGCCGCTGCAGATGTACTGGCGATCACTCTGCTTTCCGAATGGATCTCAATGGCGGTCGCATACCTACCGGCATTCTTCGGTGGCTTGCTGCTGATCGTCCTCGGGTTCATCGCCGCAGACTTCATTGGGGACATGATCGAACGCACCGAGGCCGCGACACGCACCGGATACACACGGTACTTTGCCGACGGTGTTCGCATCTTCCTGTACTTCACCGTGATCGTGATCGGTCTGGACACGATGGGCGTCGAAGTTGCATTCCTTTACATCCTCGCTGGAGCGGTCGCACTCGGTACGGCACTCGCCATCGCACTCGGCGCCGGTATCGCCACAGGATACGGGGCCAAGGACTACGTCGCCGACAACATCGACGACTGGATGAACCGCGCAGAACAGCGACGCGACAGTGAAACAGGACCGGAAACAGAACCGTAACCACTGTTCCGGCACGGGACACCTCCTGTCACCAACTTTTCCCATTTCATCTTTTTCTTCTCCCACTATCATACGTTTATATGGGATAGCCGACCTACAGTATACTGTGACGATGGTCGCGGTCGCCGTACTGCTGGACTATCTCCTGGTGGCATCCGCCTGTGCTGCCGGTATTCTTGCAACATCTATCCTGTCCACGCTCCAGCACCTTGGCAGTGCCGCGATGCCTCCGTTCGAGTTCAGTCCAGACGTTATGCGTGACTTCGAAATCCTGCTCGCTGCAGAATCCGTCCTCCTGTTCGGGTTCTCTGTCCTCCTGGCATCCGGGTACTACGGGTTCACCGCACTGCAGGCAGCGAGCCGCGTCCCGTTCATCCTGTTCACGACGATCATGATACTGCTACTGTTCCGGTGGCGGAGGCGGCTCACATGAGCACGATGACAGGCCTGGACGCGATGATCCTCGGATTCCTCGGTGCCGTCTACAGTCTCACCCAGTTGTTCTATACGACCGGAATCCTCATCAACTACACCCGGTTCACCGGAACCGACATCCCACCGTACACCGATCGCCTCCAGAACGAGTCCTCGTTCCACATCCTGATGATTGGAACAGTTTTGTCCGCCACCGGCCTCGGAACAGCTGTAATCCTCCGTCTCCTGCACCTGCCCTATGCAGCCGACACGTTTATCATCGCGCCGATCCCGTTCCTCGGTACACTGCTGTACTTCGTCCGGGCGATGCACGCAGTGACCTACCCGCGGTAACTGACAGAAACTCCGGCCATTTATTTAAACGGCGGACCGCAACATGCAGATATGGCAGTGTCCACCGGGTTGTACGTGGCAGGCGGGATCATCGTCCTGCTGGTACTTGCGTTCGCGTACTACTACAACCGTATCATCCGGCTGGAAAACCGGATCGACAACGCCTGGGCACAGATCGATGTCCAGCTGAAAAAACGGGCCGACCTGGTGCCGAACTTGGTAGAGACCGTCGAAGGCTACATGGAGCACGAACGCGAGGTCATGGACCGGGTATCGGAGAGCAGAGAGAAACTGATGCAGGCCGAAACACCGCAGGAAGAAGCTGAGGCCGGGAACATGATGACGGACGCGCTGAAATCCATTTTCGCCATCGCCGAGGACTACCCCGACCTGAAGGCCTCGGAGAACTTCAAGGAACTCCAGCGGGAACTGTCCGCCATTGAGAACAAGATCGCATACGCCCGCCAGCACTACAACGACGCCGTCCTCACCTACAACAACACGGTAGAAACCATGCCATCCATGTTCGTGGCCCGGATGCTGGGCAAAGACGAACACGAGATGCTGGAAATCGACACTGCAGACCGGGAACTGCCCGAGGTCGAATTCTAGTCTTCTAGCTCCGTTTTAATCTCGTCGTATCGCTCGAAGATAGCCTGCGGCGTTGCAATATCGATACCTGTCTGGTCGTCAAGTTGCGATATATTATCGTACCGGAACTGCGACCGGTTCTGATCACGTGTCCAGTCCGCCTGCACAAATTCGTTAAAATACTGTCGTGCAAAGGCCTGCCGATACGCTTCATCGACATCATGTCCAAAGTCTTCCAGCACCGATACGGCGTAATCCGCTGCCCGGACTGCCGGTTCAATCACGTGTCCAATAGCCATATTTGCGTTCCATTCAGCAGCTGTATCGCTCAGTTCAACATCGTTGGCCGCAGCCTGTGACTGCACCATCTCATAGACACGCTGTTCCCAGTCATCCCGTTCCTCAGACGTATATCCGAGTTCATCTTCTAATCGATCAAACTGGCCGTAGAATTCACTCTCATCCTCAAAGATGATCCGGAGTGTACCGTCCTCAGTACGTTCAACGTCCATACAACCGTCTTTAGCATCACATCTTTAATAATTCAGTATCTCATCGAATCTGTCTTACCCGTGTCGGACCACCCCCAACCCGCTTATAAATACCGTGCCATGTATGAACAGGGTGTATGGCCGCGATGATGCTGGAGGACCAGATCGCATGGAACAAGCGGAAATCGTACGCGTTACTCATCATTGTCCCGGTTATTCTTGTTGCACTGATCTCCGTGTTCGGTGCTGTGTTCGCGCCCGGTCTTGATCCATTCACCGTGCTCAGTATCGGGGTCGTGTTCTCCCTGCTGTACGTGATCCTGTCGTACTACCGGAGCGACGAACTGGTGCTGTCCGCAGTCGACGCGCGGCAGGCAGACCCGACGGAGCATAAACGCCTGTACGACCTGATGGAAGGTGTGTCTATCGCGGCCGGGCTGGAGACGCCACAGCTGTACGTACAGGACACGCCGGACATCAACGCGTTCGCGACCGGGCGGAACCCGGAGGACGGGAAGGTCTGTGTGACGACCGGTGCACTGGAAACCCTGGAGGATCAGGAACTGGAGGGCGTCCTCGCACACGAACTGGCGCACATCCAGAACCGGGATGTCCTGTTCATGACGCTGGTCGTTGCGTTGATCGGGGCGATCACAATCCTGAGCGAGATGTTCCTCCGCGGCCTCTGGTTCCGCAGCAACGACCGGAG
>CAZCWR010000055.1:9017-9806 GCA_964502455.1 uncultured archaeon
AGACACCCTGGTCTCATCGTCATCGGGGTTGTACTGGCGATCCTGGCACCGATCGCGGCACGGCTCGTACAGTTGGCGATCTCCCGGAAACGCGAGTACCTGGCGGACGCGACCGGTGCCAAACTGACACGGTACCCGGACGGGCTTGCGGACGCACTGGAGAAGATCGGTGCACAGGATACGGAGATGGATGTGAACCGTGCCGTATCCTCCCTGTATTTCGCGAACCCGTTCAAGGAAAAAACGAAGGCCCTCCTGTCCACACACCCCCCGGTAGAGGAACGGGTCGAACGGCTGCGCGCCATGTGAGAGTACCCACATCAAAATGCAAATTTTAAATACCGGGAGTGAGAAGGGTACTGTATGGACGAACAACTCCGCGTTGATCCTGAACAGGATATCAAAAATCAGAAGCATGAGGAACCACTATTCATCAAGGTTCCCGGCTACCGGAACGTGCTACAGGATCTCGTCGGGGTCAAACAGATTCTCACCAACATGAAGGAGTCCATCCGGGTACTGCACGAGGTTCAGCAGGTGAAGAAACACAGCATCGAAGTCTTCGTCGAGAATGTGGAACGCCTCAACCAGCAGCTCGAAGATATTGATGGTCAGCTCCCGGAGATTGAGGACATGAACCTCCACATCGCAGAAGACATCGCCCACCACGACCTTGACGGTGCATCACACGACATGGATGGAGACGAGGTCCTCGACGAAGCCGTCAAAGACCTGAAAGGCGAACTCGAGAACCTCCGTGGCGAACTCGGAGAACTGCAGTAACACGCG
>CAZCWR010000056.1:0-9532 GCA_964502455.1 uncultured archaeon
GCTGTTCGACCCTCACGATGCGCCGTGGTGCGGAGTGAGTTACCAAGCGTCATGGCCCACTAGAACTGTTTTACTCTCTTCTACAAAAAATATAGGATATCTAGATATTTGTAAATAAACTTCGCGTATATTATGAAAGTACAGTATTACTTCCGCAGAGACTGAGTTATTATTGTATTTGCGCTACAGTGGCGGCACCACCCCAGTCACCACGATGAACACAAACACCACGACCAAGATCTGCACCGCCAACACCGGACCGGTCCGGTCATTCACCGCTCGCGCCACCGCGAACACCGCACCACTGAAGAAGAGCGGGATCAGGACGAACGGCACCGGCACGCCCTGTGCATCCTCCGGGAGCGGCGCCCTGTCCGGTACCTCGAGTGTTGTGTAGATCCCGGCCAGTCGGCTGTAGCGTTCGATCAGGACGCCCAGCGGCCGGTTCATGTCCACCGCAAACCGGACATCCGCTTTCCCGCCGCCCTCCGGATTCGTCGGGTTGAACGAGGGATCGGTGACGCGGATGACGAAGTTGTATTCGTCGCGGGACGCGTTCAACGGCACCTGGCCGGTGACCATGACTGTGGTCTTGGTGAAGGAGCTGGCGTCGAACTGGACGTTGTCGGTACTGAGGTCGACCCACTGGCAGGACCCGTCGCTGGACAGGCACTGGATGGACAGGTTGACCGGACCGCTGCCCGTGTTCTCCAGCTCCAATGGTGCGATGAACGTGCGGCCAGGGTAGCCGAAGAACTGGAACCGTTGCGACCCCGAGCCGGGTGCGGAAACTGTCCACGAGTAGGCGTCACCGGTCACGTTCTGGATGATGGTCGTGGTCGAACTACCACCACCTCCACCGCCTCCGCCACTGCTTCCACCGTCGTCAGAGTCGTCGCTGCCGTCACTGTCACCGGTATTGTCGTATTCGATCCGGGTCGCATACAGGATATCCTTGTGAACGGAGGAATCGCCGTAATCATCCTGGATAGTGACCGCTATCCCGGAGTCTGATGCCGTGAATGAGATGTTGGTCTGCGTGTCATTGACCCAGGCGTCCACGTTCGCGTGGTCGCTCCAGTCCAGCAGCCGCGAACTCGAAATATTGTGCGTTACAGACTTGTTTTCCACCAGATCCGTGTTCGGCCGCAGGTACTGGATGTAGGAGTATTTCGTCCCGCCGTCGATGTTGGTCTCCTGTTTGCAATAGGTGCCGAAGTCCGCGTACCCGGATGGGCAGAACGGTGTACTGATCTCTGGGACGGCCACCCCGGAGATATTGATGATATGCTCTACGCGGCCGCCGGGTGAGACCGTGGTCGTGTTCCGGTACGCAGAGTGGTTCGTCCAGACACCGCCACCATCGTAGTGCCGGGACAGGTTGGTCGTGATCCGACACTGGCCGGCGCACTGTTCTGGAGCGTGTACGTCCGGTTGACCGTGATGAACACCGTGCCGTCGTCCACGATCGTGTCGTTCACGATAGTCCGGTTCACCGATTCCTCGACAACCCAGTCACCTGTGCAGATCCCGGTATGCGTGGCGGACTGGTCGCTGCTCAACGAGTTCTGCCACGTCGGTCCCTGGACCACGGTGCCGCACAGGTCCAGTGTCTGGTTGTATGTGATGCTGCCAGGACCGTTGTTGGTCGTGGTGACGGTCTGGTTGAATCGCTGCTCGGACAGGGTATGGGTAAAGCTGTGCGCACGGATACCGGAGTCCGTTTCGGTAATGTTGGTCATGCCATCGTCATTCGACGCAGAATCCCGATCGAACACTTCTACGATAGCGTTGAACGGTATGGTCGCGTTGGCGTGAAGCGAACTGTTCGTGAACACTGAGACGGTACTGTCCGTCAGTCCAGTGTAGCTCCGGATATCAGATTCGCCGCCGTCATTAATACTGTATTCGATCTTCTGCTCCCCGGCTTTCCGATCATGCCGGTACAGCGTCTGCGAGAATGTAGGAATGTGGTTGAGGTTGAGTTCTTCCTGTGATTCGTTGTACACGCCGTCTGTCCCATTGTTCCCCGGATTTCTTCCGTCAGCAACATCGTCCTCACCCATTCCACGAAACCCGCCATCCAAGTTGACGGAGAGACCTGTATCATCGAGCGATTTCTGCCAGAACAGCCGTGCACGGCCACCGCCACCACCACTGCCGCCAGCTGCTTCACAGTCATCCGCGTCAACACATTTCGCTATAACCCCGTCTCCACCATCGCCACCGGTCGTATTGAATACTGCATTCGTGACGTTTGCTACCCGGGCATGAACGGTGATCGTTCCACCAGACCCACCGCCAGACCCACCGCCTGCCTGTTCATTCTCTATACTTGATGAGGTCGAGTCCTGTGCATCTTTGCCGTCAGCATCGAGGATGCCGTGCACGAGCACGTTACGCGACCGGAGGAATATCGAGGCGCCACCGCTTGCGCCGTCCGGAACATTGGCAACTCGTTCACCGCCTTTCCCACCGCTGCTGCCCAGCGCTGTGTCGAACAGTCCTGACAGTGAAAATGCTGATCCGCCTGATCCAGCGTTACAACTGGTAGCGCCGCCTGCATTTACATTGCCACCAGTACCACCAGCACCACCGTAACCGCCGCCCCCACCACCACAGGCTACGAACTCTTGTGCGTCTTCATCGTGGTCTGATGTTCCATTCTCGCCTTTTCCAGTTCCATTCCACCACGGGTTCCCAGCTCCTTCGCCGTCGATGACGCCGTTTTGTGTGACGTTTATCCAGTCGTTAGTCGTAATATTCAGTTGACCGGTCCAGCCACTGCTATTCCGATTGCACACGGTCACGGTGGCGTCGATCGTTACCCGGTCGTACAGGCTGCCGTCACTCGGTGTTACGTCGCCGCACAGTTCCTGACTGGACGTAACTTTGAGAGCGCCACCGCTGCCGATAATATAGGTGTAGAACGGGCCTTGCTCCTGTATTCGCAGATCGTTTCCGGATTCTTGGGCAGTGGCCGGATGCCGGAACGTAGTCGTCACGGTCGGTGTCGAATCAGCGGGAACGGTCACGTTGTAGTAGGCAGTCTTCATCCCGAGAACATCATCAAGGATGACTGCGTTGGACAGGCCAGCATCCACAACCGCCGGCTTCACGAATCCATCATATGTCACCGATACGGGCGTATGCTCCAGGCCGTTCCAGTCGATCTCCTGTATATCGGCCTCGCTATCGTAGACGAGACCAACTACCTTGGAATCCTGTTCGCCGTACTGGTTATCAAGGGTAATCTGTTGCCGCGTCGTGGTGTCGTTCACCTGCTCTGCATCCGCCGTGAACGCCACCCGGTCCGGCTCTTCGCCGCTGTACACGTCTGTCGTCTTCCACACCACGGTTTCGTTCTGCCGCACAGTATAGGTGATGAGCAAGTGTTCGTAGTGAGCATCAACCGAGATGCTGACCGTGGTCGGCCCGTCCGCGATCTGGGTGTCGAACACGTTCTCTACGCCGCCGGTCCGGTTCGCGGTGGTCGAATCGCTGAACACGAACTGGTGCGGCGTCAGCGACGTATCCACGGTATCGTCGTTCCCCAGTACCACGGACAGGTTCTCAGATGGATATGTGGTTGACCAGTGGGTCGCATACTGCACCTGCAGAAAGAGTTGTGCGGCCACGCCGGGCCACTGCTCTTCATCGAAACTCTGGAGCGAGTACGAGAACGCGTCCAAGTCACCCACGAGGGCGTCGGGGACGAAGACCTGCTGCGGGTCCAAGGACTGGTTCATATAACTCGTCTGGAACCGGACTGCGTCTTCAGTAAACGTCTCGTTGACGCCTTCCGCATCCAGTCCGTCGATCACGAGGTCGGCGCCAGCACCAACCGAGGAACAAATCACAACCACTACTGCCAGTACTGCAAGCCGTCCTACCCGCGTCCGCTGTTGCACACAATTATATTATATAATTTACCTTAAAAATATATATGACGGATGGCGGAGGTCGCGGCAGCCAATCTATCCCGAAGTCCGAACGTTCGGACTACTTCCCTGACTGGGCCAGATGGATGACGTGGATCGCCCTCCTGATCACCGCCAGTCCGGCGTGGCTGTCCGGCCTCGAGATGCTTATGCGCTCCTACGGCATTCCACCGGCCGCCACCGCCAGTTCTGCATTGACCGGTAGCACTATCCGCGGATACACCACGGGCGAGATCTGGCTGTCTACATTCGTGGCCGAGCTGTTCATCCTCGTCGTCTGGCGCAACCGTAACCGCCAGTATACTATTTGGAGAGAACAGTCGGTCACTCAACGATCGTGATCCGCAGCCGCTCCACGTCGCGATCAAAACAGTTCATACTCACCGGATTCTCCGTCACCCGTGCCGGCACCGGGTCCGAGAGGACGCAGGACACCTCCAGATCCGATGCCAGCAACGTATCCCGGTCAGTCGGACTCAGCTCCGGGAGAGCGAACAGGCCAGGATGCGTGTGGACAATCCCGTTCGTCCCTCGTGGACAGCTGAACTGGATGTGATTCCGAGTGGTGCTCGTCGTATTCAACGGATACTTCAACGTGTCCACACGATCACCCTCGACCTCTAAGCACCGGCCCTGCTCCACATACGACTCTTCATATGCCTTGTTCAGATGCGCAATCTGGCTGCGGGTGAACACGATCTCGCCACCGCCGTATGTCGGCGGCTCCATGACCTGGTACCGGAGCTGTTCGTCCAGCCGCGGATTTGCCGTCAACATGGCTGCTCCCGCCAGCAGACCGATGAGCAACGCTATTATGAGGAAGACAGCCAGATCCGCAAATTCGCCCGGTGTATCGATCCGATGTGGACTGTTTGCCATTGTATCCTCTCCTCGTCTATCGGTCGCGCCAGATCAACTGGAACGGGTCGATCACCACATTGTACACGACGATGAACGTGATTCCAGCTGCCACTACGCCAAGCAGCATCAGTTCGTTCGTGAACACCCCGATCGTCTGCAGTTCTTGGAAAAAGTTGCCTGACGCATGGAGCAGGTAGGCGGGGATGATCGAATCCGTAAGTGCGGTGAACAGGTTGGTCAGGAATCCGAGCAATGCGACACCGACCAGTGAGGCTTCTGACCCCTGATACCGGAAAAAGTGGTAGACCACGAACAACGGTGTTCCGACAATGACGGCCACCACCTTTCCCACGATAATACTGTAGAACAGTTCCAGATCAAGCCGGGTGATCAACAGCCATGCAACGCCGCCCGTGATCATGTAGAACAGGAACGCGTTGAAAAACAGGGTCTCGGTCATGACCGCGGGTTCAACCGCAAGCGAGAGCTGTGCCGTCTCCGAGACCTGTCCCTCTACCAAGGTCGGAACACCGCTGACAAATGTTCCGGTGAACGCGACCAGACTCCCGAACACCAGACCGATCAACACGAACCAGAAGATCAGCCGGGTCGGCCGGACGATCGTGTTCGCAACCGCGTTCCCTGGACGGCCGAGCTGCTGCAATTCCTGTACGATCAATGTGTTTCGCGGTGAGTGGACAGTCAACCGGGCGAACGGTTTGAGCTCGGGCCGGGTATCGAACCAGCCCTGGCCGTCCAACAGTTTGACGACGACCACAGCGATAATGCTGCCGTACAGGAGGACGCCGTAGAGGAAGAACTTCACCAGATTCTTTTCGTTTTCAGCGCCGCCAAGGCCGTACATAGCGAACAGCGGGAGGACGATCGCCGCAATGAACGGTATAACGGCGACCGCGAGAACTTCGAACAGATCCTTCCGCTGCTTGTCCATGGAAAGAGTTCTGCGGCGAACTGGTTTTTATAAGTATGCGCGGTGGTCCGAACGTTCGGACCGGTTGATAGAGGTTATCCACCCACCCTCTGCACAAACCTCAATGGATGCAAGACTGGCAGCAGATAGCTATCTACCGTTCGCACGCCTATCGATACCAGAACCGAAAATGAGAGAAAACGAATCCGATCTCACCATATCACGACGGTCGCTGTTGAAAGCAGCTGGCCTCACCGTAGCGACTGGCGGCGTCCTAACCGCACCGGCTACCGCAGACCAACCGGGCAACAGCGAAGAGAACAGACAGGATCAGGAGAACCGTCCTGAAGGTTTCGGTACATCACCTTCCGGCGTCGGCACCTCGCCGCAATAGAATAGAAACGGACTACCTACACGGACAGGGAGAGCGAGTTTGCTCGTGTATCCTTTGTAGTCCAGAAAACGGGAGGGCAGAAAAGCCGGGGACAGGGACCTTAGACCCTGTCCCGTGATGGTGGGAATGTGGGAATGGCGACACAGATTTAGCCTGTGACACCGGCCACGGAGTTACAGCTGCCGTCGACACCACAGAAGTTGATGTCCCACAGCCGTTCACCGTCAGACGCCTTCTCATCGCCGTCCGATGGCTCCGTACCGTCTTCCGATTCCACAACTGTGGAACCGACTGTCACCGACATGTCGTTGGCATCGTCGAACACGAGCCCTTCCATGTTCAGCTCCGCCTTGTCCGGAGCACCGAGCTTGTCAATACCGCTGCCCGGCTGGAAGAACGTGTTCGTCTCTGCACTACTCTGGTCAACGCCACCGCTGACCTCGACCCATGCCTTGGAGATACCTTCGTCGTACGTGCCGTCGCTGTCCGAGTCCGTAGTCGGATCGACGCCACCGTTGTTGGATCCAGGCTGGATGACCGTCTTCCAGAGACGGTACTCTGTGTTGTCGTCAGGCCGGTACGTGTTGTGCGCCTCGTAATCCTGCGTCGTACTGGTGTTGCTGCTGATTCCCAGATCGTACGATGACGATCCGAGACTGTACCGATCTGCAGACGTGAACCGTTCCAAGACTGGTTCAGAGTTGTAGTCGCTCAACGACGTGTCCGGATAGTCCGATCCATCCGGCACCTCGATCGTGAAGAAGGTCTCATAGTCTCCCGAGACTTCTGCCACGACATAATAGGTGCCCGGCTCTTCCTGGATCGTGGTCCGGCCATCGCTTTCGATGCTGTACGAGGTGAACTCTTCTGACGTACCGTACGTCTCAGAGATTGTGCGCGGGTTCTCCCACTCGTCCGGCTTCTCCGTATAGAAGTGGAGCGTTCCGGACTTGATCTTCTCCGAGGACAGGTTCTTGCCCTCGATGTCAACCTTCACCGAGCGCTGTGCCCACGGAGCATCGTCTGTCACCTCACCGGAGTCCTCGTCTGACGCCGGGTCTTGGCCGTCATCCGCAAATGTTCCCTGTGTATACAGATATGCAGCGCCACCAAATACGCCGATGGCGAGGAACATTGCGAGGATGACCATCCCACCAATTTTCATGGTGCTTGAAAGTCCTTTTCGTGTGTCCATTGGGGTAATCCCTATGCCCCGTATTATGATCCCCTTTTAAAGTGAGGTCTGTTCATCCGCGAACAAATGCATCAACCTTCGGCCGACCGTTACCCTTACCGACCATCCAGGTATAAAAACCGGCGTGAGAACACTCATAGTAGATGGCGGACGGTTTAGAAATCAGAGGCCCGCGCGAACGCCAGTACATCAAGCGCCTGCTCGTTGACGACCGGCAGAACGTGTTCGCCGGTGCAATCACCAAAGTTAAGCAGGCAATCGCCCGCTCCAAACAGGGCGAGTTCCGCGGCAAAACCGAACTAGCGGACTACCTGACCGCTGATCCTACGAAATCTTCTAGCCATGCCCGGAAATTCGTGAAACGACTGGACGAAAACGGCATCCTCGTCAAGACCGGACAAGAACTCACCGCCTCCAAACCGGTCACCGTCTACACCGTGGACAAGAAGGAACTCTTACAGCAGGCGATCGACTCCGAGATGTACGACCAGGAACGCGATCTCTGGCGGTATCTACTGGACAAGGCAGGCGATTTCTGACCGCTACTCATAGGGGTTAGCGGAAGTCTTCGTATTTTCCAACGTCACAGATCATCGACCTATTGAAATCACTGTGTTGAATACAGAGCGCAAATTCATCATCACATCTGGAGTGAATCGCTCACTACAGCTGGAACCATCGTCCGAGAAAGAAGAGACGTCTCTAACTCGCCGTTAGAAGACAAATGCGAAGTGATCGACGTGGTCTCCGGCCTCTGGATCGCCCGGCACGGGGCCGTGGTTCTGGTCGTCCAGATGAACGACCCCCACGAGAATTATCTGATCTGCATCAAGAAGGCACGCGGGTGATGCCTGACTTGTGTCTCCTAATGTGTATGCTCCGGGCATGTCGGTCACGGTAAGCGTCCCCATTCCGCCGGTGGCTCGAAACACGTTTTCGGTGCCATCGTTCTTGCCGAGCGGGTTGCAACCCACGAGATTCTGGAGTGCCACAGCGGGATCGCGGTCGTCCACAAACCCGGGGTCTTCAAGCTCACAAACCCAGACGGTGTAGAGTCCGCCTTTCACTAACCCCCCGACTTTTACTTTGACCTCCGTTTTGACATCACCGTTGTCACTGACACAGTCCATCCTGGCTCTGCCTTCTAAGGCACTGTACTCACACCACCGGAAGTGGTGGGTCCCATCCAGTTCCTCGTGATCAGTACCGTCGTCTACCGGATTTCCAGAGAATCGATGGACGAGTTTGTCCTGAGGATCCGGGACGGGAGACGGTTCACTATCACCCATTGCGCGGACGCTAAGGTGAACGGGCGCGGCTCGGGCCGTAGCTGATGATTCGTTTGCGGCGACTGTTCCAATAGCTCCACTTCCGAAGGCAAATCCGCTCGTCACAGCCACGCCCGCCTTCAGCGCATTACGTCGTGTTAGCCCCCCGATTGGGCCTTCCAATTTTCGTGTCATTGCGTATCACTAAGACCACTTCTTTCATGCTCATGGTTCTCACAGAGCCGGCCGAACTCCCGATTGTCAGGACTTCGGTCGAAGGATTAGCCAGCTCGCCAAGTGACCGTTCAGTGGTCCCCGTTTAACTGCGATCCTTGACCGTGTCAACATAGGATTCTGTATCCCTCCCTGTCTTGTTTGCTAATCCCTAGCAAATTATTGATTGATAACATGATATACCTTAGCATACTTAGGGTTATCGACTAACCTGTGGTTACTTCATAACGGCCGTTGTAGCGCCTCTACAACAGACTTCGGTTGATGAATACAACCTCTGTATTCAGCATAGTGCTTCTGACAGTCATCAGAGAGGAAGTCAGTCAAAAGTATGACCCCCTCTGCTAACTCCTATCAGTATCATCTGCATCCACGTCCTCGTACGGCGTGGCGCACCGTCGGCACACTGCCCGGTCCGGTGCATTCTCCGCGTTGCAATCACAGGTCCACGCCTGTCCGGGTGGCTCCGGTGGTTTGTTGCCATCTATGTCCGCCACACCCCGGGTATCGGCAGCAGATTCACCGGCCGAACCCGTCTCTGATTCGTCGCGATCGTCCCTCTCATCATCAGCGACGTTCAACCCCGTCAGTTCACGGAACCGTTGCTTCTTCTCCTCCTGCGTCTCCCCTTCCAAGAGCGGATAATGATTCCGGTCGATAATCCCGTCAGCCGTCAACCGCATCACCGCCTCCTCCACAACATCCTCG
>CAZCWR010000057.1:0-9480 GCA_964502455.1 uncultured archaeon
GTGCGGTGTGGACCAGATCCATACCGGGACCGCGAACCTCGGGAAACTGGACAACGAGGACACGGTCGGTATCAACGAATGGATGTACAGCGATCTGTACGGGAAGAACGATGTGCTGCCGATGGCGTCCGGCGGGTTGCACCCTGGACTGCTGCCGGAGCTCATCGACCGCGTCGGTACCAACATCGGTGTCCAGATCGGTGGCGGCGTCCACGGCCACCCTGACGGCACGCACAGCGGGGCGAAAGCATTGCGGCAGGCCATCGACGCTGTCATGGACGATGAGTCGCTGGATAGCTACGCGGCGAACCATGACGAACTGGCGATCGCTCTCGACAAGTGGGGGTCACAGACTCCTCGTTAAGGCGTCTGTTCCAGCAACGTTCTCGGCGAGAACGGTGCGGGACGGAATCGCCTCGTTAGGCGATTCTTAGGAGAAGCAACCGATCAGGGCGATATGAACGGAATTGCCGCGATCTGCGGTTCCGTACCACTTTTCGTTATTTATTGTTCATATGTTTAGTTCATTCCGATTATATTCCATACCTTAATTAATTAGCAGGACGATGTAGAGTGTATGAGCTATGCCGGGGATGTGGGAGAATCGTCTTCTAGCCCTCTTGATGATATCCATCACCTACAGTTGCTTAAAAAAGAGGACCGTGAGGAGTTGAATGCAGGGTATGATCCGCTTGAGCCGTTACCACCGGCGTTTCGGGAGGGTGAGGAGCCGATACCTGGGGCTGATCCAGGGACATTTGGGTATAGCTTGCCGGCACCGGAGCTCCAGGGATTAAGAGATGCACTTGTGACCGGGACGGCGGAAGTTGTTGACTGGTCGGAGCAGGACGGGACCGTGACCGTGGACGGCGACCGGTACGTGCAAAAGGAACCGATGTATCCACTGTGTCCAGATGTATCCTGCAGCTCCGAAGATATCGAGGTGGACCGGCTGGATTTCTACGTGCTGTACGAGCAGACTGTGACGCTTGATCCGGATAACAGGAATATCATCGTATCGGACGACAAGGCAGATTATTCTGCAGAGAAGTGGGATCAGTTGCTGGACGAAGTTAACGACAAGTTCTGCCCAGATTATACGGACGGAGACTAACCGCGGTAAACGTTGATAAGCCTCTCCGTAGAAGTGCAATGCATGTCACAATTTATCGGTGTGATCGGGGCAGTCCTGTTCCCGATGATCTGGTTAGTGGAGCGGTACCGCCTGCATGGGATCATGGATCTGGATGATGTGAACCTGCGGTACGTGTTACTGTACACGGCTGGAAGTGCGGTGATGGCGGCGTACGCGTTCTCCGTCCGTGACCTGCCGTTCATCCTGTTCTCCGTGTCGATGACCATGTTTACCGCGACCGAGTTCGTGCTCCTGGTGTCGGTCAAAGCCAGGAAGCAGACGGAGTAGCTGGGTACCGGTGGCAAAGAGTCATAAGGGCGCAATCCCCCAGTATTGATACCTGTACGTTTTTGGAGGGGATGACCTTGGAATTATCCGTTGAAACCATCGATATGGAGACGAAGTCACCGACTGTACTGCTGCATAAACAGGATGCTGAAGAACTGGGGGTCCAAGCACTGGACCGGATCGAGATCCACCAGGAAGAACACAATACCGTGGGGATCGTGGATATCACGGAGGAACTGGTGGATGCCGGCACACTCGGCGTGACCCGGAAACTGGACTATCTTGACGGCACCGTGGACGTGGAACTGGCACCGAAACCGGATTCCGTCCAGTATATCCGGCGGAAACTGGATGACCGGGAGTTGAGCCGAGACCAGATCGATGCGATCATCCGCGATATCAATGAGAACCGGTTGAATGACGTGGAACTGAGCGGGTACGTATCGGGCGCCTATACAAACGGCATGTCGATGGACGAGACCATCCATCTCACCGAATCCATGACCGAGATCGGTGACACGGTGGACTGGGATGGCGACGTGATCGCGGACAAGCACAGTATCGGTGGTGTCGCCGGGAACCGGGTCACGCCGATCATCGTAGCGATCGTGGCCGCGGCCGGTATCACGATCCCAAAGACCTCCTCCCGCGCCATCACCTCACCTGCCGGCACCGCGGACACGGTGGAAGCGCTGTGTGATGTGTCATTTTCGATAGAGGAGATTAAGGAGATTGTGGACGAGACGAACGGCTGCATGGTGTGGGGCGGTGCCGTCAACCTGTCACCGGTCGACGATAAAATTATCCGTGCCGAGCACCCGCTGTCCATCGATCGACACGGGCAGGTGCTGGCCTCGGTGCTGTCAAAGAAGAAGAGTGCTGGCTCCACACACGTTGTGATCGACATCCCGTACGGTGAGGGTTCCAAGGTGAACGACCTGGACATGGCACGGGAGATGGCGTACGATTTCCGGAAGATCGGCGGCCACCTCGGCATGGAGGTCGCCACTACCATCACCCGTGGCAGTGAACCGATCGGGAACGGCGTCGGTCCGGTGCTGGAGGCGCGCGATATATTGGACGTACTGCACGGGGAAGGTCCGGAAGACCTTGCATTGAAGAGTATCCGGCTTGCAGATACACTGTTCGACCTGTGTGACGTGGACGAGTCCGCGGCCGACATCCTGGAGTCCGGCGCGGCACTGGAGAAGTTCCGGGAGATCGTGGAAGCGCAGAACGGCGATCCGGACGTCTCCAAAGAGGATCTTGAGCCCGGTGAGCACACGGAACATGTCCATGCCACGCGGAGCGGGACCGTCACCCATATCAACAACCGGACCATCACCGATGTCGGGCGGCGGGCCGGTGCACCCAAGGATCAGGGTGCCGGTGTCTACCTCAACAAGAAGGTGGGTGACAAGGTGGCCGAGGATGACGTCCTGTTCACCGTCTACGCCGAAAACAAGGACAAGCTGGATGAGGCCATGCAGGAACTGGACGGCCGCGAAGCCATGCGGGTCCGCAGCCGGAAAGAACCGCTCGTGGAACGGGCGTAAGCCGGACGCAAGCATCGTCACTGGGCCAGGCGGTACCAGTTTCCCGCGCTGGTGCACCAAGCCAGATTCTTTAAGAACCTGCGGCGTGAAACCGTACACAGCGCCATGAGCGACAGTAATTCACGCGAAACGGTTGTCCTTGTCGTGCTGGACGGTGTCGGGATCAGTCCCACAGATGAGGGGAATGCGTTCGCACAGGCAGACACACCGGTGCTCGACGGACTGTTCGACACGTATCCATATACGGAGCTGGATGCATCCGGGCCGGCGGTCGGACTCCCGGACGGGTACGCAGGGAACTCGGAGGTCGGCCACCTGCATATCGGTGCGGGCCGGGTTGTCCCACAGCACCTGCAGCGAATCAATAACGCGATCGATGACGGCTCCCTGTTCGAACGGAACGCGGTCCAGGACACCATCGAACATGTGCAGGACACGGGCGGCACGGTGCATCTCATGGGGATCGCGTCGGATGGTGGGGTACACGGCCATATCGACCACATGCTCGCGTTACTCGAATACTTCGGTGAACATGACGTTGACGTCGTCACCCATGCGTTCCTGGATGGCCGGGACGTGCCACCGGAAAGCGCAGAACAGTACCTCGATCAGATCGAAACGGTCGCAGCGGAGACCGGGACCGGCCATGTCGGGTCGTTCGTGGGCCGGTTCTATGCGATGGACCGGGACGAGAACTGGGAGCGCACAAAGCAGGCGTACGACCTGATCGTCTCGGGCGATGGTCGAACCGCGCAGAGCGTTTCCGGCGGGATGCACACGGTTCGTAACGAGGACAGGAACGATTATTTTACATCTCCTGCCGTCATTGAGTCATACTATGCGCCAGTCGGTGACGGCGATGTCATCATGTGTACTAATTACCGGAAGGACCGGATTCGGCAACTGGCCGCGGCGTTCACTAATCCAGCGTTCGACCGGTTCGAGACCGCGCACCCGGATAATCTGCGGTTTATCTCCATGACACCGTACGGTGACCGGTTCGATAATCTCACGGTTATGGAGGAGATCACCGTTAAGCGGACCTTGGGCGAGATCATCAGCGAAAATAAAAATAAGTTACAGCAGTTACGGCTGACAGAAAGCCAGAAGCGGCCGCACGTCACCTACTTCTTCGACGGGCAACGGGAGCTCACATTTCCGGGAGTGGGCCGGCATATCATCCCGTCCGCTGACGTAGACGCATACGACGAGAAACCCGCGATGGAAGCGGAGCAGATCACGGACTATGCTGTGGACGCCATGGAGGACGGATCACACGAGTTCATACTGGTCAACTATCCGAACGGGGATCTGGTGGGGCATACCGGCAGCCTGGATGCGACGATAACCGCAGTGGAGACCGTTGACAGGTGTATCGGGCGGCTGGTGGATGCGGCGGAGGACTATACCGTTGTGATCACGGCGGACCATGGGAACTGCGAGGTCATGGTGCAGGACGGTGAGCCGTACACAGCGCATACAAGGAACCAGGTGCCGTTCTGCGTCATTGATGATAGTGTGGCGCTGCGGGACGAATCGTACGGTCTGAGCCGTGTGGCACCCACCGTGCTTGACTTGCTAAACATCACGGTACCGGACGATATGGAGGATTCGTTGATCGATGACCGGTGACGATGTTGACGTGTACCCGGTGACGAACACGTTGATCGCGGTCAACATACTCATGTTCTTCCTCGGTATCTCACTTGGTGTGTACCCGCGGCTCGTGGATATGTACGCGTTTGAGATGGAGGCATGGCTTGCCGGGGAATGGGCGTCCCTGGTCGTATCCGGGTTCCTGCACAGCGACCCCGGCCACCTCCTGTTCAACATGACATTCCTCTGGGTGTTCGGCCGGGTCTGCGAGGACATCCTGGGCGCCGGGAAAACACTCGTCATCTACTTCGTGTCGATGGCGGCCGGCAGCCTCATGTTCGGCTTACTGTTCCCATCCGAGGCGGCGATCGGGGCGTCCGGTGCTGTATCCGGGCTGGTAGCAGCAGCGATCCTGATCGAACCGGGGCAGGACATCCATCCGCGGATCGACTCATTCCCGGTCGTCTTCCTGGCACTGGTGTTCCTGTTCCCGACCGCGATCAACGCGTTCAGCCTCACAGACGACGTGGCACACGTTGCACACGTGGGCGGGGCGACGATGGGCACCATGCTCGCGCTGCTGTGGTACCGTGAACAGTCCATCCGGCATATGCAGGACCTGTGGTTCTTCTGGCTGTTCTTCGGTGTCGTCGTCCTGCTGATCCTTGTCAGCGCAGTGATCTGAACGGTACAGACGGCAGAATAACCGCTGTGCTGCACACCGCATAGCCCGGTACTGTCAGTAGAACGGTTTAATCGCGCAGTGCGTCGCCCGGTGTGATCGTGGTGGACTCCCCGTTAAAGTTCTCCTGGGCATACAGTGTAAACGTACAGCTGTCGTCGGAGCGTTCAAGCGCCTCAAGCGAGTCCACGGATTTGCCACCGAACTCTATCTCCCCCACTACCGGAATCGAAAACGAGATACTGTCCCACCGGAACGTCGGGTTGTCTCCCGTCATAGCGTACGCCTTGCCTGACCCGGGAGATTCACTCGTGTACAGCGTCAACCGGCAGTCATCGCGATCTGTTCCAGCGGAGTTACTGTAGACCTGTGCTGACTGAACGCGTCGCCCCCAGACACCATCGGCATCCCGGAGATTTGCTTCGCGTTGATCTGTTTCATATTGTTCCGGGTCAGGTGTCGGAATCCAGTCCCCCACCCGTCCCAGCGCTTCCTGGATACCGCCTGCTTCAAGACCGCAGTCGAACCCGTCCATATTGATCACAAGGCAGCTTTCCTTGTAGTCCTCGTACTGGTACAGGACCGCACCACAGTCACTGTCAGACCCATCAATGTTCTCCACGCGGTACGACCACATCTCCCCGGCGATGCCGGAGATGGTGTCGACCGGACCGGACAGCGTCGAGCTCCGACCACTCAGTCCCTCGTTCTCGTATACATCAATGTAGCATGCCTGCGACCCGGACACGGCGACAGATTCAACCTCGTCCGCGGACAGTGACGCCCCATCGTCAGATGTATCATCGGTTCCGTCACCATCGTCCCCGGTCCCGCTACCGGCCACCTCGTAGCAGGACTCGCCGTCAGGACATGTAAAGTCCCGTGATTCCGCATCCATGTTCTCCGAGCTGACCAGCTGTGGACTCATGCAGGAATATCCTTCCTGTTCACATTCAGGCTCCGTCGCTCCTGAACTGTCCGTTTCATCGTCTTCATCAGAGTCCTGCGGGCCATCTTCACCCTCCTCCGATCCGTCACCCAACTCATCATCGTCATCTCCCTGACTGTCCTCTGACGAGGACTTGCCGGCACCGACGTAGTCACTGCATTTCGTGGAGCCCTCACCAAGGATGTCAGCATGTTCTGTACAGCCAGGATGTGATTCCCCCCAGTCCGCATCCGGTAGTGAACGGCAGTATGTAGATACTCTGCTGTCACAGGTGTCGATATCGGTCGATACCGCTGTCCCGTTCGCTGACTTACCGTGCCCCCGGTATATTCCAGAGAACAGGCCAATCATCAGTACAACAACGATCACGGCGACGACAAGACCAACAAGTACCCCGATAGACGGAGAACCCTTCCGACGCATAACCCACAATGACTCATATCAGTACATAAAACTTCCTGTCTCCTGTATACTAGGTCAGCTGACAGAATTACTGTCGCCAGTCAACGTCATCATCGCTGATACACTGTTCGTTACCGGGACTCGGCACCTGATCTGCAGTGATTGCCACGGCATCTACAAGGTTCTTGTTCTCGTCAAGTGTCCCTGCCGTGGTCTGATCATTCGGGTTTTGCTTCCGGAGTTGGATCACATATCCATCGTTGAACTGGCCGAGACTTGCCGTTGAACCGGACGAGCCCCAGGACGCTTCCCAGGTGCCTCCGGCTCCCACGGTTTCCCAGTTCAGGCCACTACACCCGAGATTACTCAAGCCGCATGGTAGCAGAACGTGGCTCTGTCCGGAGGGCGGCCGGATACGGATGTTGAAGTCGCCTTCCTCATCCCCAGTATTCTCCATCTCAACGGTAACCTCAATCTCGTCGCTGTCTAACGGAATGAAACTGCTTCCTATCGCCTCGTTACATACTCGGGTGATCCGTGCTTCGTCACCGCATTCCCCGTCACAGTCAAACCAGCTGTCATCGATCTTACCAAGGCCCAACATATCGTTCACCGCATTGGTAACAGATTCAAAGAATCCGGGGACACCGTCGCCCTTCGTCAGGATAACGCCATCTCCACCGTCACCGATCGCATAACTGATTTTTGTGGACTCATCGAAGTTCTCGATGTACCATGCGACGCATGCTTCTGTCCTGCAGAGCCGTGACTTCGAACATTCTTCTGCCTCGCGCTGTACCTCGAAGTCATCACCCTTTGCCGTGAACTGGTTGGTATACCAGTCTCCCGGGAGCGAACCTTTTGATATCGAAATCGTATTAATCTCCGCAAAATCGTATTCTTCTCCCAGTTGTTCAAACGCATCCGTCTCGCTATCGTGCGAACTGCATGCGTCGTTCACGTCCGCGATGAATCGTTCGAACTCTTCGGTAACATCATCTCCGGCGTTCGCCTTGCTTTTGTCTCCTCCAAAAGGGTTATCGATATTAAGCCACGGGATCTTCCCCATAGCAGCCAAAAAACCTTCTCCGGGAACCAGTCCTGACAGCCAGTCCAGGATCAACGGACCGAAAAAGTACAGGATGATACCCATTACAATCAGAAGGAGTACGATAGCCGGCAGTACCTTTATGATAATTCCAGCTTGCCCCCGGCGCCGCGACATATACTACGGGTTACGGATACGCGTACAAAAAGCTTTCTGCTTCCATTACTGACTGGAACAGTGCTCCAACCGACTATTCTTCTGACTCGTCTTCAGCATCGCCGTCACCGCCGTCACTGGATTCACCGCCGTCACTGGATTCACCGCCGTCACTGGATTCACCGCCGTCACTGGATTCACCGCCGCAGGTCGAACTGTCCATGATATCTCCCTCGTATTCCGCACAGTCCGCATGGACTACTGTCCAGTCCGCTCCCTCGTTGCCGTCACGGTTGCAGAAGTTCTGCACCCGTGTGTTGCAGGTGTCCCGATCCGCACCGGCAATATTGTCCCCAACGTACCCGCCGAATCCCCGCCAGTTCTCCGAGAACCCCATTATGACGATAGCAGCCAGAACAAGAAAGATCACTGCAACAACTGCAAGCCACATGAGCTGGGGTGCACCCTGGCGTTTCGCATGCGGATACATACCGTTACCTTCTCTCTGCGGGTACATAAAGGTTTCCGTGCGGCGTTTGCTGGTCCACGCAGCTACTGTGTATCGCGGTACAGCACATAGAAAAAGAAAAATGAAAAGGAAAACGTCCGACATTACGCCGGACACGTGGCAGTAATCTCGTTTTCAGCACGGCAGTCGTAGTCGTTGCCCTGTACGGTGACAGTGACATCATCGCCATCCTCGTTGAGGATGTCATCCAGTCGGTCGCCGCTGTTCGCCGTCCAGTCGTTACAGTTCTCGGAGTTCTCGACGAGCGTGTCGTACTCGGTTGACGGGTTCCTGCGGACATCACATGCACCGTCACCGCCGTCACCGCCGTCACCGCCGGAGTCAGCGTTGGTGTACATGTCGCAGTAGTTATTGTTGATCTGCTGTGCCTTCTGTGCACACGCCTGCGACACAGCCGCATCAAGCGACCCTTCCGTACTCTGCTGGAAGAAATCTGCAACACTCCCACCACCAAGCACGATCACCGTCAACGCAGTCATCAACAACACGACACCAACAACAACCAACGTCAACGTAAAACTGATACCCTTTCTGTTCCTTGCCATACTCATAGTATCAACACAAACGTCCAGCCAGTATAAATAAGTTTGGTAGCGTCAGGCATGTACATGCTACGCATGGGAAAAAGAAGAAAAATAAGAGGCGGATATCTCCGCCAGTCTATGCCGGGCAGGTAGTGGTCATCTCTCCCTCTTCAAGGCAGTTGTAGTCGTTGCCCTGCACGGTGACAATTGGTGCGTAACTTCCGCCGTCTTCACCGTCTTCACCGTCTTCACCGTCACCGCCGTCGCCACTGGTGGATTCTAGGACGTCTGCCAGTGGGTTACCGGATCCGCCTTTGTCATCCCAGTCACAGGGAACGTTTTCGGCAAGTCGCTCATAGTTGGTGGAGGGGTTTCTGCGGACATCATCACAGTTAGTTCCCTCACCTCCCGTGTCCACATACCAGCTGCAGTAGTTATTGTTGATCTGCTGTGCCTTCTGTGCACACGCCTGCGACACAGCCGCATCAAGCGACCCTTCCGTACTCTGCTGGAAGAAATCTGCAACACTCCCACCACCAAGCACGATCACCGTCAACGCAGTCATCAACAACACGACACCAACAACAACCAACGTCAACGTAAAACTGATACCCT
>CAZCWR010000058.1:0-9397 GCA_964502455.1 uncultured archaeon
GCCCGTGTCAGAGACGTTCGCCGTCACGTTCACCGGTGTGCCCACGATGACCGGTCCCGTGGCCGTATCCTGCAGCCCCGTCACGGTGGGATCGGTTCCATCACTGACGCTGAACGTGATATTGCTCGTTGTCCGTGCAAGCGTGTCCGTATCAGGTCCGGTATCATCGTACGTACCGTTGGCAACGACGTTCAGGGTCCACGTACCGGGAGTGGTAAAGACGTGATCTGTGACCGTATATGTCCACGTCGTGGACGATCCCCGGGTCTCGTTACGGCCCATCGTCCCATTCGCCACCGTGGTTCCGGAAGGATCGACGATCACTGCCCGGACCGTGTCCATGGTGATGTTGACCGCAGACATGTTTACAGTCACATGCGCCGTCCCACCCGTGTCTGGACGTTCAGGAGAGATCACGGTGGACTGTACGGCCAGTGACCCGGACGCAGACGATGATTTGCTGTCATCGTTACTGGTCGTGGTTTGCGTACTGGTCGTTGTTTGTGTACTGCTGGAACCGGAGCTACCTGACGAACCGCTGTCATCATCCGTCTCATCCTGTTCATCCGCGTTCCCGGTGTCCAGTCGTTCGCAGGAGCTGTTACCTGCCGTCTCGAATCCGGGGAGGCCGACGGTCAGTGTGTAGTCGCCGGGTTTGACGTCGCATGTTACACTGTCGAACAGGTCCTGTTCGTCGGCCCGGGCCGCGATCCATCCATCGTACGGCTTCTCGTAGCTGACCAGGGACAGTTCAGTATGGCAGGCGTTCATCTCCGGGGAATCCCTGTTCCCCGGTTTCGTGTCGTCAAGGTCCTCCAGCACCGCGTTCAGTGCGTCTTTTATAGCCTCGTGCTTTTCGTGTTTCTTATCTCCGTCCGTGTCCTTCCAGGATCCTTTGTCCTGTTTGTTCAGGCCGTTGAGAGCATCCTTCAGTGCATCCCTGTCTGCGTCCGTTACGTCTCCCTTCCATGCACCTGGGTCGTTCAGTTCTATGTACCCCATCTCCTTCAGGGCATCCGTCAGTACCTCCTGTTTCGTTGGATCCGCTATATCGTGCAGGGCCGCATACAGTGCGTCCGTATCCTTCAGGGCATCCTTGTCGTCCAGGGCATCCGTATCTTCCAGCGCGTCTTCCAGTGCATCCTTCAGTGCATCTTTGTCATAGGAGGTGTCTTTGTCGGGTGTGTGTTTGATACTCACGTTTGCCACGGCAATCCCCTGTTCGGATTGCACGTCGAGTGAGGACTGATCGACACATGCCGCCATGTCTGGATGTCCCCGCTGTGTTACCGGGTCGTCCGGCGTCCCGTGCAGGTACTGGATCATCCGGTCCTCCCCGTGGTACGTCCTTGTTCCCAGGTCCTGGATTGGATCGTCTTCAACCAGATCAACCTGGTAGAATGTCTTATCGCCGTCGTGATCGCTGTCCTCTCCGGTGGTATCGACACAGACCTCGAACGATACGTGGCTCAATGCAGGCGAGTCCTTCCCGCCCTTGTCGTCGCTGGTGATCTGGATCGTATACGTCCGTGACCCGTCACTGTTGTCCACGGCGTCCACGAGTTCCACGGTGAATCCACTGTCGTCCGTGGCAATATTGCCGACAGCTGTAAGCGTGGTGTTCGCGGTTTCCGGGCCGGCCTTCGTGTACACGGTGATGCCACCGTCCGGGTTGTCCACGGTCACGTCGAACGTATCTGTTTCGAGTCGGCCGTCCTCGCCCAGTTCGCCGCTTCCCTGTGCTGCGTTCGGTTCGTCAAACGTGATTAGTGTGTCACCGGTTTGTTCGATCGTGTACGTGACCGGGTACGTGTCGCCGTCAAAAGTGGTGCGGTCGTGGGTGTAATCCCGGGTCGGTCCTGTTACTGTACAGGTTGTACCGACCCATGTGCCAGCGGTAAGCGATGCAGACGGTGATTCAGTATCCCAGAGGTATGCACCGGTCACGCCGGCAGATGCGGCTGCGGCTCCACCGATCACCAGCAGCGTGATCGCACCGTACAGTGCGGGGGAACCCATCGTGGCCGACCGCTGCATCATACCCTGTCAACTCCGTCCACTGTGGCTGTATGCATGTAATGGCACGTTCACGGAGACAATCCGCGAACATGCGGGTCATTGAAAATGGAAAAAGGGTGGACGGGCGCTTCACCCGTCCCGCGTAACGTGTAACGATGGCCGTCAACTGTCCGTCCAGGGGTTCTCAGGGTTGTCGTTGTGCCGTGACTGTTCCCCGTAGAAGCCCAGGTTGAACGTGGACTCGTCCGTCTGCAGTTCGTTTCCGACCTCGAATGGGATGTGCCATTCGAATCCGATGTGGTGGGTTTGACCACCGGCAAACGGTTCTGCCGCGTCCGTGGACATGTTGGCGTCCAGGAGCATGCCGTTCGCCATCGCGTTGTTCAGATCTGCCAGTGTAGCACTGGTACAGATCTCGTCCGAGAGCGTGTCGAAGATCGTACTGATCTCGTCTACGTCCTCGGTGTAGTACGCGTCGTCAGGCGAACTTGCCAGGTCCTCCAGGAACTGCTCATCCGCTGAATCCGTGTATCCGATCGTGATGATACGGATACCATCGTTCTTTGCGGCCATTGCAGCCTGTCTCGTTGCAACGACGGAGCTACTGTAGTCGGTGGTGTGCCGGTTCGGATGGCCGTCAGCGAACAACACCATCACCTTCTGTGCGTCGTTCCGGGCGTTTGCACCGGTTGTGAGTTCGTTGTGCATGATGCTGATGCCGTCAGCCATGTTCGTCCAGCCGCCGGATGCCAGGTCGTTGATCGCCGCTGTGACCAGTGTCTTGTTGTCTGTAAGCGGCTGATCAAGTGTCGCCGTTTCGTTGAACGACGACAGGGCGGCCTGGTCCGAATCGTCCAGCGAACTGACCAGTGTCGTTGCACCGGTCTGTGCCTCACCCATTGCATTGTCTGTGGTCATGGATCCTGACCGGTCGATGACCAGTCCAGCATCCGTCTTGATGCCGGCACATTCCTCACCACCGAAGAAGATTTCTTCGTCCTCCTGGTGGATGTTGTCACCGTCATCGTACCACATCTTGACGTGGGTGTTCTCTGCGAGTTCACCGTCCCAGTCGTTGTTTGGATTGTTCATGCTGTCCGCAAGTCCTTCCGGCTGGTTCGTTGAGACATCGTCAGCCGATGTCAGTTCGCCGTACATCCAGATCCAGCCAGGATTGTCGTCAATGTGGAGGCTGATCGTTGCCTCACCGTAGTCTCCTGGCTTGACGTCGTCACGGTCGAAGATCAGTTCGCCGTCAAGATCGTCCAGTCCCGTGTTGTTGACAACGACCTCGCCATTGTAGTGTTCCTCCCAGTCCACCAGCAGGTCCAGTGAACCAGAGACGAACGTGTTGCTGGATGTTTCCTCGTCGTTGAAGTACGCGAGCGTACCAGTCCCTGCCGCGGCACTGACTACACCAATCAGCAGTACCGCTGCAAGCATCTCCTTGGTTACCATGTTCGTGCTCATGTTCATGTTCATCATTGTTTCACCTCCGTTCGTTCCGGCTCTGCCGGTTTCCTACAACGGGTTTCCATACCTGAAAATGCGCCAGCCCCGGCGACAAACCGGGGTGGCGCGTCCAATCAAACACAGATCCAGGATCTTACCCCTGTTCCGTGTCTAATTGCCGTAGCCGAACCCTGTGTCCGTCCACGGATTCTGTGGATTGTCGTTGTGCCGTCTCTGCTCCGCATAGAACTGCAGATCGAAGGCGGCACTGTCGGTCTGAATCTCGTTACCGACATCACCGTCAACCCACCACTCGAAACCAATGTAACTGGTTCCAGGCGAGTAGGCTTCCGGATCGCCGTCACCGTCAGATTCAGCACCGTCAAGCAGCTCACCGTTCTCGATGTGGTCACCGAGATCGGCCAGCGTTCCGGCCTGCGTTTCACAGATGGTGCCGGAAATGTCGTCGAAGACACCTTCGAGATCGTCGGCTGTGTCCGCGACGTGTGCATCGTCCTCAGAGCTTGCCATGTCTTCCATCTCTTCGTCAGCACCGGCAAGTGAGATCGTGATGACGCGGATGCCATCGTCCTTTGCGGCCTGTGCTTCTTCTTCCGCATTGACGTCGCCGTCACCCAGGATGACCATGACCTTGGTTGCATCCTGACGTGCGTTCGTGCCGTTGACAAGTTCAGTGTGTGCGGCAGTGACACCATCCTCCATGTCCGTACCACCACCAGCTGAAATGCTGTCGATGGCGTTCTTCGCTTCTGTCTTGTTGAAGGTCAGTTCCTGATCAAGTGTCTCATCATTTGCGAACGACACTACGGCAGACTGGTCACTGCTACCGAGGCTGTCGACCAGATTCTTGGAGCCTTCCTTGGCCTCTGTGATTCTGTCTCCATCCATGGATCCAGAACGGTCAAGGACAAGTGCGACATCAAGTTTGCCGCCGACCTCTTCACAGACTTCACCTTCGCCTCCGAAGATGATTCGCTCACCGTCCTGGTGTTCGTTGTCACCAGGTGTTGCGCCATCGCCGTCTGCGTCATCGTACCACAGCTTGACGTTGACGTTCTCTGCGAGTTCACCGTCCCAGTGGCCCGGATCTGCACAGCTATCGTCTACTGCTTCTTCTGGTTCTGTACAGGTGTTCTCTGCGTTTTCTGTCACGTTGCCGCGCATCGAGAGCCATGCCGGGTTGTCGTCAATGTCGAGGTGGAGTGTTGCCTCACCACGGTCGCCCGGCTTCACGTCACCGAGGTCGAAGATCGGTTCTCCGTCGAGATCGGTCAGTGAAACATCCTGGACCGACTCGTCTTCGTGGTTGTAGGACTCGTTCCAGCCGACAGTGAGGTCGACTGCACCAGCGGTGAAGACGTTGTCTTCGCTGGTTTCCTCGTCGCTGAAGTACGCCATCGTGCCGCTGGCTGCTGCGACACCGACAATTCCGATGACCATCAGCGATGCGAGAACTTCTTTGCTCAATAGATTTGTGTTTACGTTCATTGTATGTTTTTCACCTCCGTGGTATGCCGGCCAACTCGCCGGTCGGATTGAATGCGCCGATCCCGGCTATGAACCGGGGTGGCGCGTCGAAACCGGATCAGGGTCTTACACCTGTCCGGGTACGGCATTAACTACTGTCGAACGGATTCACCGTGCCGTCGTTGTGCCGTTCCTGCTGTGCGTGGAACGTGAAGTCCAGCGTCATGGAATCGGTCTGGTACTGGTTCCCGGCGTCTGTCGGGAAGTTCCATTCCACGGTCAGGTCACCGATGTCACCACCGTCGTAGACTCCCAGGTTGTATCCCTGGCCTGCCACGTTTTCGACGGGTTCGTCACTGACGACTTCGTTGCCGTCGTTGTCTGTGACGGTCAGTGTGATGCCTTCCGGCAGCTCACCGACGTTGTCGTCGTGGCATCCCGGTTCGGCGTTTTCCTCCGGTTCAGGACAGCTGTTGTCCAGGTTCTCCGTCACGTTGACGTTGATCCAGATGTATGCTGGGTTGTCGAACGGCTGGAGACCGAAGTCTGCCTGTCCGGAATCCCCTGGCTTGATGTCATCAAGCTCGAAGACGGTACAGGTCGGGTTGTCGTGACTCTCGTCACAGTCAACGATCTCGTCCTGGCTGCTTACCTCTTCACCGTTGTAGGAAGCGTCCCAGTTGATACCGAGATCCAGTTCGCCTGCGGCGAACGTATTGTCTTCGCTGATCTCTTCGTCACTAAAGTACGCCATGGTACCGGCTGCTGCCGTAGAACCGACGATTCCGATGACCAGTAGGCTTGCGAGAATTTTCGTGTTCATTGTGTAATTGTTCACCTCCGTGGTATGTGGGGTTCTTGACCGACAGGCATCTCCTCGAAGAGGAGGTGAGTGTCCAAGCACGTGCCTGTGGTTTGTGCGCCCACTGGGGATCATCGCCCCCGTGGCTGTCAACTACCAGTATAGGTCCCGTCCACATGGTGGGCCAGGACTGGTAACAGGTGTGCACATATGCACACTGTGAATAGGTACAAGCCGTCCATAGGAGGCAACTCTTAAAACCTCTATTTTAATCACGATATAATTTCCAGTACTATCATAGGTTTTGACTATAATGTATACTGAAGTTTTAATTGTTGTTTAAACAGTTAGATGTGGAGGGAATCTCCGTCAGGATTAAATAGGTGTTTCCTGTATTGTTTGGTATGCCCGAGAACGTTGACGAGGAGATGGCACGGGACATCGTGGAGCTGCTGGACGGAGACGTACTGTCGTTGACCGAGGTGGCGGACGAGATGGACTTGAACCCGATGTACCTGTCAGGATTCCTGCACGCACTGTCGTTGATCGGGGTGCTGGAGAAAAAGGTGAAAGGTGCGACCCATATCTACCTGGTGAAGGACAAGGAGTTACTCGAGCGGCTTCTGTAGGTTTCCGGACTGTAACCTGGTGAGATGTGACCGGTTCTGGAGGGTGTACAGCTTGTTGGGGCCGACCTCGTTACACTCCAGGACACCGAGTTCACGGAGCACAGAAAGGCAGCCAGATACGTAGTTACGACCTGCATCGAGATCATCTGCGATTTCACTGATTGTTTTCATATCGTCATCGATCGACTCCACTATCCCCTCGATCACAGAATCCATACGCCCAGTTTCTCACCGGAGATTTTTAAGTCGTTGCCGTTGGATGGTAACATTGCCTGTATCAGAGGATATCGTTGTGCTCATGCGTTGAACATCATCGTGGTCCGGTGCCGCCCCCATGTACAGGGACGTTACGGGGATCGCCTCAGAACGCGGTAAGATCGTCCAGCGTCCGTCGTTCCACGTCGTATCCCTCGTCTTGAAGTTTCTGGTAGAAACTGTCGTGGTAGGATGAAAGGTGTGCCATACCGGTCGTGACCAGGAGGTGTTCGTCGCTGTCAGGGCTGTGCTGATCAGTTATGCGCTGGATCCAGGTCTGTTCCCGGTCCTGCTGGGAGGGTAACTGGTACGTGTCGTCGAAATAGTTTTCCACCAGTTTCTCGGTCGTGGGGCGGTACGATTCCACGTTGCGCTGTATCTGCTGTCTGTGCTCGTCATCAATGGTGAACAGGTCGTCCGCCACATGCTGTAACGTGTCTGTCAGGTACTGTTCCGGGTCGTCGATATCGCCCTTGATGATCCGGTACGTCATGTCCTCGCCGAGTTCGTAGGTGGAGAGAAACCGGTCGAACATGTCGTCCGGCACGTCCCGTGTCATGAACAGCTCCACGTAGTCGGGAAGGTCGTGGTGCTGTTTTGAGAAATGGTGGGACAGTCCTTCCTGCATTTCGCGGAGGACTGTCTCCGGCGTATCAAGGTAACTGGGGTCGTACATAGCGTCCTCGAAGAATCGACCCTCCGGAAACCGACCGTCGGTTGGCTGGGATTCAAACTCCTGCAGTGCGTCATCCAGCGGTAGCCCGTTCGCGTCGATGAACTGTCTGTACCATGACCGGTACTGGTCCTGCACCTGGTCCGCATGGGCTGGGCCGATACCTTCCACCCAGTACGCATCGAAGTCCTGTGACTCCGCTGCACGCGCCAGCCGACTGTACAGGTCGTCATCGTAATGATTGGTGCCGAGCAGCGTGATATCCGCCATATGCAATCAGTACAGAGAAGCGTTTTAATATACGCGGGGTATTCGTTCCATCCGACAGACTGGAACGCAGGTCGATATTCTTTGCCCGTTCCCGTTGTGTACTGATGGCATCGGTAAACCAGATCGGATGGGGTGGAACCGGTAAGCGGGTGGTCGTACCGGGAGAAACAGTGGTCGTCTTTTAATCGTCTGGCCGGGACGGTACACCCGTGTAATTCCCGTGGCTGCAGCAACTACCCGTGATACCGGTGATCGACAGGATGACTCTAGGGGTCGTTTCAGCCGTCTCGGTCTGACCGCGAAGAAGTGGCTGGCCAGTGCGAAGCGGTTCGTTTTGAACTATCCATACCGGCGGCAGGAAACAGTGGCGATCCAGGAAATCGATAACGATCGACATGAAATCTTCTGGCGGGAAGCACGTGGCGAGTATGTACCGCATCGTGACCAGCGCTTGACAGAGCTGTGGGCGCGGCGGGAGAATCATGAGCGGAACATCATAGAGAGCTGGAACGGGGACTATCCCGGGAAAACGACGGCACCGGCATGGGGGCGGATGGAAGAACTGCTTGACGACACCCCCGATGGTATCTCCACGGCGATCCAGGAACAGCTGGTACCGCGGTACATCAATGAGGACGGAGAGTTTGGCGAATCACGGCCACAGATACTGGACCGGCTCGATGAGATGGACGTGGACGCCTACGACGATCCACGGCAGGTCGCATACCGGACGGACGACGAGATCCGGCAGGACCTGTTCGGTGGGGAACTCCAGGCATTCGGGTACGATATGACGGACGAGGACATCGACGAACTGCGCGGGTACGCGGACGACCTGAAACAGACGGACGAATCAGCGGACACGGAGAAACCGGGGGACGTTGCCGCGTACGAGCAGGACCGGATCGGCCAGGAGCTGGCACCGGTCGAGGACTACACCGGGGACATGCTACAGCACTGGGTCATCCCCACCTACATCAACGAATCACACGACTTCGATGTTGACCGCGAGGCAGTCGTGGACCAGCTCGTTCAGGACTACGGTACGCATGACTATGACGATCTGGCAGGGGCCACGGACGGTGATGTCCGAAAGCAGTTGCTGCGGGCCGTGATCGTTGAGGACTATGATCCTGCCCTGTCCGATGGCACGATAGATGATATCGTGGTGTACGCGGAAGATCTCCGGGCCAACGCCGACATCCGGCCCGACGCAGAGTACCCGGAACAGGATGGAAACGGTGAGGCATTGTCCGATGGCGGCAGTGTCGTACCTGCTGATATGCAACAGCAGTCCAGTATGGACGTGTCCGTTGGAGACAGGGTAGACCCCGCGGTGCAGGAGACGGAGCTTCCAGCGTCATATACGGCCGACGGGTACGAGATTGTCAACGAGTTCACGACGACCGGGTATAACACCTACCAGAAGATCGATGTCGGTGACGGATTCGCGTACCGGAAGAATGGTGCATCGACGTCACCGCAGTCGTACGCCGGGGCATCGGCACATAAACTGCCAGGATGACGATCAAGGCCTGGCATGATCTGGTAGGGAGGGTTACAGAGACGGGGGCGGTTATGCAGGTGTACGTTGTTTCATATACTATAATTCATATACTATACGCGGAGGTGTGGTGTATCCGCGGTGTGTTATAGACCGAATCAATGCCATGACTGCTGCGGTACATGAATCTGGTAGCCCTATTTAATGTTACTGCGTTCAGCCCGTCGGTATGGCAGACAACTACACTGAGGTGAAACGCCGTGGATTCCTCTGTGCGGGTGTGGCCCTCCTCGCTGGTTGCGGTG
>CAZCWR010000059.1:0-8899 GCA_964502455.1 uncultured archaeon
CGGTGTTGACGCGCGACACACGGCAACGATCCTTCAATGCAGTACACCTGCAAGAGAACCCACGTTCCAATTGTACTCACTCAAGCGGTGCGAACCCGGCCCGGTATCGTTCCTTCTTGTCCACGTAGACCTGCGCGTTCTTCCGGATACGGTCGATATCCTCTGATGTTGCGTCCCGTACCACCTTACCGGGGACACCCATCACCACGCTCCCCGGCGGGATCTCCCTCCCTTCCGGGATGACGGCACCGGCCGCGATGATACAATGCTCACCGATCTCCGCACCCGTCAGTACCTTCGATCCCATCCCGATCAGGCACTCGTCCGCCACGGTACACGCATGCACGATCGCACTGTGCCCGATCGTCACATCCCACCCCACGTTCGTCGGGTAGCCCTCCGCCGTATGCAACACCGCGTTGTCCTGAATATTGGTGCGTGCACCGATTGTTATCGTGTCAGAATCCGCGCGAACCACGGCACCCGGCCACACAGAACAGTCTTCAGCAAGATCGATATGACCGATGACTGTGGCGTCCGGCGCCACAAAACATGAGTCGTGGATATCCGGCGTGTTGCCGTCAATTTCGTATTGCATAAGGACACATGACAACTGCGCGTATAAAAAATAGGCTTATTCCCGGTTCACTTACCGGCGTTAATCAGTGATAATACTATGGCGTGCACTGCCACCGTGCTTCGCCCCGGATAGATCCGGCAAATGTAACATCATACATTCTACCTTCCTCAAGTGGTGTATTAAGGTCAAACATAACAACCATCCTACCCCTCTGGTACTCCACGTCATCCACCTTGCTCTCACCAACATTCTCAACAGACACCCTAGAAACCCCCGTGCCCATCCCGCCACGTTCGTCCTTCACAATCGCAGTCACTTCACCTGAGGGTGAGCAGGAGACATCAACAATACGAACAACCGCACCAGGATCAGCATGCGGCGGTAACGATCCAGCCGGATATAGCATCCCCGTGTACAGCCCCAATCCAACTAATAGACTCACTACCGCCACAACAATACCTGTGATAACTGCTATCCGCTTTCTCCTAGACTTCATACTTTCTCCTCAACACACAACTTTTCAGACATGCTTATACAGGCATCATGCACATAATCAGCACCTGTAACCAGTTCTTACCGTCTCAGGAGCATCGCGATACCGCCACCGCCACCGACGCACATCCCGACGATGCCGTACTCCGCGTTCTCGTCCTGCATGGTGTGGACGAGCGTTGTGGTGAGGATACCGCCGGACGCACCAATCGGGTGGCCGAGCGCGATCGCCCCACCGCGGGCGTTCAGTTTATCATCCGGCACGCCGACCTCGTCCTGGAAATGCGTCATGTGAGCGGCGAACGCCTCGTTGATCTCAAAGGTATCAACATCGCCCACGGCCAGGTCGTTTGCGTCAAGTAAGTTCTGAACTGCCTCCTCGACGGCGAGCGGGAACCATTTCGGATCCTTGTACGACACGGCGTAATCCACGATACGGACCATCGGGTCCAGTCCCTGCTGTTCTGCCGCGTCCTGCGTTGACACCATCACGGCCGCGGCGCCATCGCTCAGGTCGGATGCATTGCCCGCCGTGACCGTACCGTCCTCGGCAAATACCGGGTCAAGTGCGGCAAGTTTGTCCATACTTGTATCAGGGCGCGGTCCTTGATCGGCATCGTATGTCTCGTCGCCGACCGCGACCGGGACGATCTCTTCATCAAACTTTCCGTTTTCAACGCTGTCCACGGCGCGCTGCTGGCTGCGGAGCGCATACTTGTCCTGTTCCTCGCGGGCGAGGTCGAACCGGTCCACGAACTCCTCCGTGAGTTCGCCCATGTGTGCGTCGTAGAACATGTCCCACAGCGCGTCCCGCACCATGGAGTCAACCACATCGGTATCGCCCCAGCGGTGACCGCGCCGCATCTCCGGCAGCAGGAAGGGCGCGTTCGACATGGAGTCGAGACCGCCAGCGATCACGGTATCGGCCCGGCCGCTCCGGATGCGGTCCGCTCCAAGCACGATGGCGCGGAGCCCGGAGCCGGATGCTTCATTCACCGCGGTCGCCGGCACATCTTCTGGGAGGCCACCGTTGTGTGCGGCCTGCCGTGCCGGGACCTGTCCCAGTCCCGCAGCGATCGAATTCCCCATGATCGCATGATCCACCACGTCTGGATCAACGCCGCTGCTGTCCAGCAATCCTTCCACAGCGGTCGCTCCGAGATCTGGGCCCGATATATCCTCGAACTGTCCCAGCAGTGTTCCGTGCGGTGTGCGTTTCGCGTCCGTGATCACGATCTCATCATCAGTATGGTCTGCCATGCTGTATCTCCCTCGTTATTCACCGGTGAACTCTGGTTCCCGGTCCTCGAGGAACGCGTCAACACCTTCTTCCTGGTCATGGGTGCCGAAGATCTTACCGAAATAGGCGCGTTCCTTGGAGAGCGCGTCGTCAAGTGACATGTCACGTGCCTCGTAGAGGATCTGTTTGGTAAGTTTGTACGAGAGCGGGCTCTGGCCGTTCATCGTCTCTCGGGCAAACGTGACTGCCTCTTCCTGTACATCAGTATCGTCTGGAACGACGTGGTCCACGAGGCCAATGCGGTCCGCTTCCGCCGCATCGATCTTTTCTCCGGTCAGCAGCAGTCGTTTCGCGTGGGTCCAGCCGATGGTGCGTGGCAGGCGTGCCGTGCCGCCGAACCCCGGAATCAGGCCGACGTGAACCTCAGGCTGGCCGAACACGGCGTCCTCCCGCGCAATCCGGAAGTCGCAGGCCAGCGCCAGTTCGTTGCCGCCGCCCACACACGCGCCGTGGATCGCGGCGACCGTCATCTTTCCGGTCGTTTCCAGTGTCGTGGTGATATTCTCCGCAATCTCGGACCGGTACTCGACCTCGTCCGCATCGATATCCTGCATCTCCTGCAGGTCGGCGCCCGCACAGAATCCACGGCCTTCGCCTGCCAGTATGATAGCACGGAGGTCATCGTCATCCGCAAGGTCCTGCACCGCGACCTGAAGTTCTGTCAGCAATGTCTTGTTGATCGCGTTCAGTGTGTCCGGCCGGTTCAGGGCGATCACCGCAATATCCTCGTTTCGGTCGACGATTACTGCCTCATCGCCATTTGCTGCGTCTTCTGTCATGGTATAGCTTAAAGTACCGGCGGCCGGCTATTATACCTTATGGCTCAGAGAACCGACCCGGCAATGGACGACCTGTACGACGCGCTTGACCTGACCAACGAACAGCAGGAACTGCTGGACGAGGTGGACGCGGCCTGTAAAGAGATCAGACAATCCGAGGAAGAAACGTGGCTGGACGACGAGTTCAACCGGGACCGGATCGACGTGTTCGCGGATGCCGGGCTGCTGGGATTACCGATCAACGAACAGTACGGTGGCCGTGGCGTGGACGCGGTGACAAACGCGCTGGCACTGATGCGGATCGGGATGGAGGGCGCAGCACTGCGCACGTTCTTCTCCGTCCACGTCAACATCGGGCAGTTCACCATCCACCTCTGGGGTGACGAGGACCAGAAGGAACAGTATTTACCGAAGACGACGAGTGGCGATATGCTGGCCGGGTTCGCCCTGACCGAACCGGACCACGGCAGCGACCCGTCAGGTATGGAGACCACGTTCGAAAAGCACGGTGATACGTACACACTGAGTGGCGAAAAAACGTGGATTGGAAACGGCTCCGAGGGCGACGTATTCTCACTGTTCGCGAAGGATGCGGACACCGGGAAGATCTCTGCGTTTATTGTCGAACGTGACTGGGCTGGGTTCGATGCGGAGCCGATCGAGGAGAAGATGGGGTACCGGAACTCGAACCACGGCACGATCACGCTGGACAATGTGGAGGTCCCGGCCGCGAACCGGATGGGACCAGAAGGCAAGGGACTGACTGCTGCGTACAACACGTTACTGAACGGCCGGCTGAGCGTGGCCGCCGGCAGCGTGGGCGTGATCCACGACTGCCTGCAGGAAGCCAAGGCGTATGCACAGGAACGTGAGCAGTGGGGCGAGGAGATTGGGAAGAAACAGCTGGTGCAACGGCATCTCGGGCAGATGGTAGTGAAACGTGGAACAGCCCGGGACAGTGTCTTGCGGGCGGCGAACGCGGCCGACGCATTCTTCACGGACCGGGACAGCCGCAAGAAGCGGGACCGGGCCGAAAAGCTGACATCGATCGCCAAGTTCCACGCCACCGAGTCCGCGTTCGACATGGCGGACCGGGCGGTGCAGGTGTTCGGGTCGAAGGGGTACACGTTCGAGAACAGGGTGGCACGGCACTTCGTGGACGAGCGGGCGACCCGCATCTACGAGGGCACATCAGACATCCACCTGCTGAAACTGGCATCCATGGAACTCGGAAACGAGTACAAGGCGTTCTAAACCGTAGAACATCCCACGCAGACAACGTTACCCGACGTGTTGTTCCAGCCGTGCGATGCGTTCCTCGGTCGGCGGATGCGTGGAGAACAGCTTGGACAGGGCATCGCTGCGGAACGGGTTGATGATGAACATGTGGGAGGTGCCGCGGGCACCGTTCTTCATCGGGTGCCGAGAAACGGCGGTCTCAATGGAGCGGAGCGCGCCGGCCAGATGCATCGGGTCCGTGTACTGTGCGGCCGTGCTGTCCGCCGTGTATTCGCGGCTGCGGGAGATCGCCATCTTGATCATGCTGGCCGCGAGCGGTGCCAGCAGCATACCGCCGAACATGAACGCCGGATGCCGGTTCTCACCGCTCAGCGTGGAAAACCACATCATCTGCGCCAGCACCGAGATCGCACCGGCAAAGGTCCCAGCCACAGTCTGAATCAACGTATCCCGATTCTTGATATGTGCAAGCTCGTGCGCCAGCACACCCTCCACCTCGCTATCAGACAAGTGGTTGAGCAGGCCGGACGTGACGCAGACCACACCTTTCTCCGGGTTGCGGCCGGTCGCGAACGCGTTCGGCGTATCCGTCTTCATGATATACAGGTCAGGCTTCGGAATCCCGGCATCCCTGGCCAGCCGGTCCACCGTCTGGTGTAGGTCAGGCGCCGTGGACTTGTCCAGCGGTTGGGCTTTATGCATCTTGACCACCATCTTGTCCGAGTAGAAGTACGTGACCACGTTCATCGCACCGGCAAACACCAGTCCCATGATCATCCCGCCGGTACCGGCGAAGAAGTAGCCGAGTGCACCGAACAGCGCGACCAGTACCGCGAACAGCGTTGTCAGCCGTGCCGTGTTCAGGAGTCGGGATATGGTGCTCATGGTGACCGCCTCACTCCAGTATTCCGCTCAAAATCTTTAAAAGGCATGCCGAGGTTCCGCCCCAGCAGCGGGCGCTACCCATATGTGTAGAACCCCTCCCCCGTCTTCTTTCCCAACTTTCCGTCCTCCACCGTTTCCGCGAGCAGATCTGCCGGTCTGAACCGGTCTTCACCGGTCTCCTCGTACATGCGGTCCATGATATCGCGGCAGACATCCAGTCCGATGAAATCCGCAAGCTGCAGCGGCCCCATCGGATGGTTGAACCCCTGCGTCGCAATCCGGTCAATATCCTCCTTCGACGCGATACCCTGCTCCAGCGATTTGATCGCCTCGTTGATGAACGGCATCAGGATCCGGTTCGACACGAAACCTGGCACGTCCTCCACCGTGCTGGCCTCCTTGCCAATCTGTTCCACGATAGTTTCAATCGTATCGATCGTTTCCTGACTGGTATCCTCAGTGGTAACGACCTCTACAATGTCCATGACCGGTGCCGGGTTGAAGAAGTGCATACCGATGCAGCGCGCCGGGTCCGGCACCGCCTCCGCGATCTTCGCGATCGGGGTGGAAGACGTGTTCGATGCATAGATCGCGTCCGTATTGTGGCCCGCAGCGGCGGCAAATACACGCTGTTTGATATCCAGATTCTCGGGAACAGCCTCCAGTATCACATCTGCACCGGCGACCACAGCGATGTCTGTATCGGTTGTAAGGCTGTCGAGCAGATCGTTATCCACCGCCAGTTTGTCCTTCTCGACGAGCGTGTCTAGTCCGTCCGCAATCCGGTCACGCGCCGTGTCCAGCTGGTTTTCATCCTGGTCGATGAGCGTGACATCGAAGTCGTGCTGGAGGAACACTTGGGCGATGCCACTGCCCATCGTCCCGGCACCAATGATCGCTATCCGGTTTACATCCATACAGCGTAATGCGTGCCAGCCGGACTTAAACATTGTTCTTACTGTTTGTCGGCCAGTTCCCGGAACCAGTTCCCGGCAACGTTCGCGAGAGAGCGGACTTCCTGTTCCATCAGCAAGGCATATCCGAGAGCACATGGCAGTTCCAGTACGGTGCGGGTGAGCGGACGCGGACTGTTTCCACCATAGCCGTCATGCACCCCGTCTCGAAACTGCTTGTACGTGCTCCACGGAAGGCATTTCGCTGTGCCGAGCAGGGTGAGCACGTCGAACATCTGCGTGTGCCCACCAGCATCCTGCTCGAACAGTTCGTGGTCAATGGAATAGACCTCGTCACCGACGATCGTGTTCGCACACCGGCAGTCCCGGTAGGCGTATCCGTTATCATGCAGTTTCCGGAGTTCCCGTCCTTTTCGGTGGCCCGCATCGTAACAATCCTCGGTGGACGCATCCACCAGGTACGTGCCCAGGTCAATGCCCGGTACCTTTTCCAGCGTCACCGTCCAGCCGTCCCGACCGATCACGTCCTGTGTTGGAATGCCGATGTCCTGCAGACATTCCTTTGCATCCAGTTCGTTCTGAAGACGCTCCTGTCGCGTCGTGACCCGAAGATCGCCGAACGGCAGATGGAGCGCATCCATGACCCGGACCGTCCACGGCAACCGTGAGAACTGCTTCTGGATGGTGCCGTTGCCGGACGCCCGCACGGTATTGGTCACTCCCGTCATCCAGTCCTGCTGTTCCAAGTCGCCGCGCATCACGTACCCGTTACAGCGGAGGTTTCTTGTAAGTTTTCCGTTTTCCACCGCCCAGCATCCATCCAAAGCATCATAATACATTTGAAGCATGGGCAGCCATGGTACTCCAGGAGCACCGTTCATCATGAATCGAACACATCTGGTACTGGCCGGGTATCTTTCAGCGTTTATCCTTGGCGCTACGCTAACGGTTCGAGCATCCACCGTCATCAACACGTATACGGCCGGGAAGGTGCTTGGCGTCTGGAGCCTGACCGCGTTGACGTTCCAACTGTTGCTGGTGACCCGGATGGATATACTGGAGTCGGCAATTGGGTATGACCGGATCACCCGGTGGCACGCGGTGAACGGGATGCTAATCATCCTCCTCGTCGCATCCCACCCCCTGCTTATCTTCGCCAGCATGGGATTTGGCCCAGCCGATATCGTAGCGTTCGTCCAGTCCACACCAGCAACATGGCTGGGTGAACTGGCTATCGTTCTCCTGCTGTTCCAGGCCGTCACCACGCTGTACTGGACGGGACTGGACTACGAGCGCTGGCGGCTCATCCACCGCATCGGCTACGTCATCGTGGCGCTCGGATTCATCCACAGCTTCCTGCTCGGCAGCGATATCACGGTCCCACCAACCAACCTGATCAGTGTGTGGTGGCTGACGCTTGCGGGCGTCGCAGGGGGAAGCGTGCTGTACCGATACGGATACCGGCCGCTCCGCAAGCAGCGGACATTCCACGTAATGGAGGTACAGCAGGAAACACATGATGTCCACACCATCGCACTCCAGCCAGAAGACGGCGAAACAGATATACAGCACAATCCCGGCCAGTTCGCGTTCGTCACATTCGAATCAGACAATATACCGGTGGAGGAACACCACTTCACCATTGTCTCCGCCCCAGACCGGGAAGGATTTGAGTACACGGTCAAGGCGGTCGGCGACTTCACCGCACAGCTCGGCGCACTGGACGAAGGCGATACTGCGATTGTGGAAGGCCCGTACGGCACGTTCACGCTGGACAACTCAGCGGAGGATATCGTCATGATCGCCGGTGGTATCGGGATCACCCCATTCATGAGCATGCTCCGGCACATGAACCGAGAAGACAGCATGGATACGCACCTGTTCTACGGTAACCGGACACGTGAAGACATTGTGTTCCACGACGAGCTGGCAGACCTTGAACAACAGAACGACTGGCTGACCGTGACCCACGTCCTGTCAGACGAAGACATGAACGGCTACGAACATGGGTTCATCGACGCGAATGTGCTGGAAGACACGGTCGAGGACGCGGACAGTGATACAGTATTCTACATCTGTGGACCGCCACCGATGATGGATGCGGTGGAGGATGCGCTCACTGATATGGGCGTTGACCGGTCACAGATCCGGACGGAACGGTTCAGCCTCCGGGACATCGACCTGAAACGATTACTGCCATTCCGCTGATGCTGTCTGACCCACAACACATTTCAACCATCCCTCCCCATCCCTGTGTGATGGATTTACTGGAGTACCAGGGCAAACAGCTATTCGCGAAACACGGTATCCCGGTTCCCGACAGCACCGTAATCGAGAACACTGAAGATAGTTATGCACTGCCGGACTACGATACGCTGGTCGTGAAGGCGCAGGTACCGGTCGGGAAACGGGAGGAGCATGGCGGGATCGCGATGGCAGCGGCCGATGCGGCAGAGGAAGCAGCCCACAAGATGCTCGGTGCAGAGATCGCCGGCGAGACCGCGGACGCCGTACTGGTGGAAGAAGCGGTGGACATCGCGGACGAGCTGTACGTGTCCCTGTCCATGAACCGGGCCGGGAAAAATTATCATCTCGTGTTCTCCGAGCAGGGCGGGTCCGGGATCGAGAGCGTGGCGGACGCCGACCCTGACGCAGTCCACATCATGGACTTCTACGAGTTCGACCGGGACTCCCTCGCACGAGAGTTCAA
>CAZCWR010000060.1:0-8716 GCA_964502455.1 uncultured archaeon
GTCTTTACGGGTGTGTTTTGTTATCGTAGATCCTCCAACTTCCTCCGCAAGAGCCGCGAAAGCGTTCTTTTGATGATTTCCCTGAACAAAAGCAGTTATCGTAATCAGTCGTTCTCTCGCCTTCGGAGTCAAATCTTCATTAACTCTGTCCTCAGGTTCTCTATCCCGACTCACCAGTGACCGAAAGATGCCTGCCATACCATTGTATTCGAAATAATGCTTAAATCGGTTTTCCGGCCGCTATTCTACCTCGTTTTTTATTTACGGTTTTCCTATAAGGTATACTTTATAGGGAAACGATTAGAAGAAAACGAAGGCAGTCTGGCGCTAAAAGGCGCTGAATCGGTTATCGTAGGAACCACCATTTTGCACCATTAACGCCTGTGTATACATCAAATGGTATATAGGTGTAGTAGTATTGGAGATCACTCGGTGATCTGGGGGTGGATCTGTGTTGGTGGGCGTTCAAACGACCATTTACCGTTTTCCGTAACGTATACCTGTTCTTCGGTGGACTGTGCGCCGCTCTGGACGGTGACGGTGACCTGGTACAGTCCGGAGTCATGGCTCCGTATCTCGGCCAGTTCGTAGGTAACGCCGTGTGGTGCCCGCTGCTGGTAGTGGTCGACGATGGCTTCGCCAATTGTTTCGGGGGGTGTCGGTTCGAGTGCTGCGGGCGGTGAGACGACGAGCGTACCGACAAGGAGGCTACCGGCCAGCAGTCCCAGAAGAAAGGTGATCTTGGGCTGCTTCCAGGTATGCAATAAATGCTCTACAAACTCGGTCTCCGTCCCACCCATGTGTGCTTTTTTAGAGGGGCCAGCTTATAATCTTTATCCGTTTCCCGGGAGTGATATTACTTTTTTGAATCATGGTGTCAAGTGCAGGTAACCGGATTGGAGGGGATACCAGATACCTATTTAAGCATCTCAGGCCAAATCCAGATCAGACAAATGCACCTGATAGAGTGTTTTTACGCGGAGGGAAACGATGAGTCATTGGAAACGCTTGACCTCCTCGAACAGACAGTCGACGAAAATGACGATGTCATCATGATCGCCTATGACGTTGAAACGGAGGAAGGACTGAAGAAGGCGCGGGAACTCGATATCTCTTCGGTCCCGACCATGATCGTCGACGGTCACCGCATCATCCGCGGCGTTCCCCACGACCAGGGACAGATCTTCGGCGACGAACAGGAACAGTAATACGGGCAACCGCACGATCATTGCCCTGGATACCGTCTGGGTGCACCAGTACTTCCATGGCCAACACACTACTGCTCGAGTTCGAGGACATCTTCGGATGAGGCTGGATGGTTGAGGCGGTCGGTGTGGACAGGCATTGTTTTAAACCGGTACTGTATACATGGTTACATGAAACTGGCCGTTGACCTCGATCACGTCCTGCTGGACACCGAGGGGTTCTACAGTGAGATCGAGAAGATTCCGGTCAAGGCAGACGACTTCAAGGACTCGTTCGAAACGGTCTACCTGGACAACGATGGAACATACTGTATAGCGGACCATGCACAGCAACTGGTGGAGCAGGGATACGACGTATCCCCGGAGGACCTTGAAGACCTGTATGACAAGGCACCGCAGTACCTCCGTGAAGACGGTCTCCGGAAACTCACGGACCAGTGTGAGGTCGTGATTGCGACCCGGGCTACCCACTACGGCTGGCAGCAGCAAAAGATCACTGCGTCCGGCGCAGACCAGTACGTAGACGAGGAGGATATCACGGTCGTCCACGACGACCCGAAGACGGTTCCAGGCGCTGTCATGCTCGTTGACGACAGAACGTATGAACACGGACGGGTGGACATACCGGGATTTCTCTTCGACGAGGAGGAAGACACGTTCGACGAGGTGTTGCAGGCGGCACGCGCTGTTGTAAATGGCGGATCGGGAAGTGACGGATAACACGATTGTGCTATATCACCGTCCTATTTAAGCCGCCGGATAGATGTACCTACGTGGTGCGGTGTTGATGGGGAAAGTCAAGTTCAAGCTACCTGACGACCTGCTGGAACGGGCAGATCTGGCGGCGGATATCAATGATGGGACGCGGAAGGAACTGTTCAAGGACGCGCTGGTCGCGTACCTGGACGATCTCGAAGAACAGGATGCGTACCGGAAAGCGGTTATCGAAAAATATCTGGACGATGCCATCACATTCGATGTTCTGAAAGGTCTCCTCGGGCGGCAGGATGCAGAAGCGATTAAGGCCTCGAAAACACTGCTTGAAGGCGGTGACACGGTTGCAAGCGATCTTGCGGACGAGGAATGATACGCAATGATCGTGATCGACACCAGCGGGTTCCTGTCGCTCACCAACGCTGACAGTATCGATCCCGTACTGACACAGTTCGACGTGCACACGACCACGACCGTCAGCTCGGAGTTGATGAACCTCGCTGGATCTGACGAAACGTATGGAAACGCGGCCCAGCACATCCTGACGCGGAACACCCAGTTCAACGCACACCCTATTGACAATATTCTAGAGACATCCCGTATCGGCCCCGGTGAGGGGAGTTGCCTGCAACTGGTGGAAGATATGGATGCACCGTTTCTCGTGACAGACAATCATCGTGCGCTTCCAGAACTCCAGAACGCCACCGATGCACAGGTCGTGACCCCACCAATCGTGTTAAAGGCACTGGTGTACCGCCGACTCATCACTGACGAGGAGGCACTGGAGCGTATCACCCGCATCGTGGACGAGGAGGACTGGCTGGCGGCACCACTTTACCGAGGGGTAGAAGACCTGTTCACGTCGTAGAGAGGAAACCAGTGTAATCCTTAAAAATCATGCACAGAAGTGGGTAGATATGGGAGCGCAGGAACTCGGCATCACGGTATCGAAGGACGAAAACATGAGCGAATGGTATACGCAGGTCGTCAGAAAATCCGGTATGGCAGACTATGCGCCGGTTGCTGGCTGTATGATTATCGAGCCGTGGGGTATGCAGATCTGGGAACGGATCAAGGACACCTTCGACCAGAAAATCACGGAAGACGGCGTAAAACCGGTATACTTCCCCCTGTTCATCCCGGAGAAATACCTGGAGAAAGAAGCCGATCTATTAGAAGGGTTCCTGCCGGAACTGGCATGGATCGAGGAACCGGACACCGAGGACGTGAAGGACAAGATCGCGGTCCGACCCACCAGTGAGAGCGTTATCGCGCCGTACATGTCTGACAATATCCGCAGCTACCGTGACCTGCCGTTCCGTATCAACCAGTGGGCGAACGTGGTCCGCTGGGAAGTGACAGATACCACCCCGTTTATGCGCACCCGCGAATTCCTGTGGCAGGAAGGCCACACTGCGGAACGGGACAATGAGGAAGCACAGGAAGAAGCACTCCGACGACTGGAACAGTACCGGGAACTGATTGAGGACACCTTGGCGATTTCTGTTATGAAAGGCCGGAAACCGGAACATGACAAATTCCCCGGCGCCGAAGTGACGACAACGGTCGAATCATTGATGCCGGACGGCAAATCCATCCAGAACGGCACCTCTCACAATCTGGGCACCAACTTCGCGGAGGCATACGACATTACGTACATGGATGAGAACGAGGAGAAACACTATACATACACAACCTCCTGGGGCATCACCACCCGGCTGATCGGCGGCCTGATTATGGCGCATGGGGACGACCAGGGACTCGTCTTACCGCCTGCAGTTGCACCGAAACAGGTTGTTATCGTCCCGATCTGGCAGGACGACAACGAGGACGACGTCCTTGGATACGCGAACGACGTGGCGGACGACCTGGACGATGCCGGGTTCCGGGTTGAGGTCGACGACCGTGACCACCGCGGCCCCGGATACAAGTTCAACGAATGGGAACTGAAAGGCGTCCCGCTCCGCATCGAGATCGGTCCCAACGAGGTTGACGACAATGTCCTGACCGGCGTCCACCGCGACACCGGAGAAAAAGAACAGTTCGACCGGGATGAGGTTGTAGAGCACGTCGAGACGGATCTGAACGCGATGCAGGACCGCCTGTTCGAACAGCAGAAACAGTTCCAGGAAGAGAACATCCGCGAAGCCGACTCCGCAGAGGAAGCGAAAGAACTCATCAGTGAGCACGGTGGATACGTCACACTGCCGTGGTGCGGTGACGAGGACTGCGAAGCTGAGATCAAGGACGACGTCCACGCAGACATCGTCATGGTCCCGCTGGAAGACCAGGATGTCTCCGGGTCATGCACGATCTGCGGTGACGACGCACAGGAGATCGCGTATTTCGCACGGAACTATTAACGTTCCGTGCTGCACCTCACATCTCTGGCGAGAAGTTCGGTCGCAGAAACTACGCCAGTAGTTTCTTACTCAGCTCGGTGAAATCACAGATTTCACTCGATCAAACGGAACTATGTTCCGTGAGTCAGCCATCTCTCCGAGAAGCCTGTACTTCGCAACTAGAAATCGTCCAGTCCTTTCTGTACCGGTTGCTGCAGGACGCGGCCGGAGCTGAGGATCAGGCCAAGGCGACCGTCAGAGATGATCTGGCCCTTGACCGCGGTAATCTCGCCGGCGAACCGGCCGGTTCGTGTGGTCACGGTATGGTCCAGTGCCGGATACGCGGTCAGGTCCTGCACGTCGACGATACCGCCGTCGTATCCGTGTTCGTCCATGACTGATTCGAGGCGGCACGGCGCGTGGACGGCTTTCTCCTCTTTCCGGATGCGCTGCCGTATCCCGTCTTCCTCTGATAGGTTGTCCTCCAGTTGCAGGGCCTGTGACGAGTTGAGTGCGCCGTACAGTTCGACCGCGTAGTCCGCGCCCTGTTCCACCCAGCGCTGTTCCAGCCGCTTCGACTTGGTGACACCGATCTTGACCGCGTCACCGGCCTGTGCAAGGTAGACGGAGAAGTCGTCGGCTGTATCCAGTCCGTCCTGCCCGGTCACGTAGTCCGCGTAGTAGTCATTGCTCCGGCACGGGGTGCACTGCGATCCGGAGTCGATAACGCTGTTGAACGGGCAGGTCTCCCGGTTCCCAGGCCGGTCCGCGTACCCGGTGCAGATACGGTTCTCGCCGATCTCGAAAGCGAGCGGTGTCCCTGACTCGAGGTCGATGGTGTAGAATCCGTTCCGGTCCACGAGCCGCAGCGCAGCGGTCCAGCCATCTTCTGATTGTTTCCACTGCACGTTGACGATGCCCTGCATACCGTACTAGTGAGAACCGTGACTATAAGTCCCTGTCCCCGGAAACACAGCTTATGCGTACTGTGGGTCGGTAACCGCATCGTACCCTGCAGCGTCGAACGGATCTGTCATGGTCGGTGCGTATGCCTCGTCCAGTCCGTCAGAATCACTGTACTCCGTGAACATGACCGTTGCGTCCTCGGCGTCCTCCAGCAGGTCGTCAAGGTACAGGTCGCCACCGCAGGCACCACCTTCCGCCGTATCATCGCCGTCATCATCGAACACGTCCGCCTCCACGAAGGTGAGCGTGTCGCCGGCATCAAGATCATACGCGTCCAGACTGTCCGCGGCCAGTTCGCCGTTGACGAAGAACTCGGTGCGGTACATGTCCATGCCGTCGATCTCCGCCCAGTACGCCTCCTTGGTCTCGAAATCGTCCTCTGTGTCCTGGTACGTCATCGTCTCCACGGACCCGGACAGGTCCGTTTCCTCAAACAGGGATTCCAGGACTTCGGCCGCGTTCCCGGCACTGTCCTCCGTTACCGTGTAACTGATCTCCTCTTCAAGCCCGTGCTCCGTTGCGTCCGGGTCATACACGCGGTAGTCCAGTGATTGCGTATCCGTGCTGTCCTGTGAGGTGTCTTCATATGCGGTCTCTTGTGCATCCTGTTCAGCATCCGTATCCGCGTCATACAGCAGGTCAGTAACTGTATCCTCGTCCAGTACGGTGAGTTCCTGTCCTTCTTCCGTTTCAACATGTGCAAGATACTCGCCGTCCGCGTTCTGCTCAAGTAGCAGGATATCGATATCATACTCCGCCAGTTCTTCATCGAGCTCGTGGTATTCGTCTATATCAGCAGTGTCAAGTCCATCCTGCTTGTAGGGTGCTGTATCGTCCTCGGCATCCATCTCGTAGTAGCTCTCCGCCACCGGTTCCAGTGCGAGCGTATCGTATTCTACCGGATCAGGGAGAACCGGCTGTGCTGTATTGGTGTCAGGTGCCTGTACCGGTACTGTCGGTGTGATCGTCGGTGTCTGCTCCGGAACGGCGATATCTGTCAGGGACAGGTTGAGGTGCCGGAGGCGGTTCCAGGGCGATGGTTCCCACGTATCGGTCTGTACGTCCGCGTGTTCAACCATGTCCGCCAGCACGGTCCAGGGCGAGGCCTTGAACTGCTCGTATATCGCGTCCTCCAGTGGGAGCGTGTGGGTCTGTTCGACTTCTTCCTCGTCGAAGTTCATCACTTTCTGCTCGTCGTCACCGTCCTTGATGAGCGTGGCTTCCGCGGTCATCACGCGCTTTGTCAACGTGACGTCGATCCGGTTATCGGCGACTGTACTGATGTCTGCCCCGGAGAACGATTCCTTGCGACGCGTCTCCTCGCGCAGCGTCTCCTTCTGCTGCTGTTCCTGTTGCTGTTTTTCGACAAGCTGTTGCTGTGGCATAGAGTATCACGTAAGACAAACCGAGATACGTAAGGATACGATTGCAGGTAAGCAATAAAAAATGTTTCTGTTCTGCTGACAGCTACTATTATGGAGTAAGCACAGGATAGCCAGCTATTCGAACCAAGGAGTTTTGACCGCAATTAGATGGAAAACACGCTGGAACCACGTTGTATTTATAAAACTTTGCTTACGTTAGTATCATAGAGTGACAACACCAATTCTGGTGTTGGTGTATCAATATCAGGGCGAGGTGCCCTCCTCGCCCCGATTTCCCCTTCCCACAAACTCACGCGGAGTTTGATCACGCAGTCGCATTCTGCTCCGCAGAACGCTCTTCCGCTTGCGCGGATCCTAACTGATTTTTGGCAAGTGGGAGCATGCCTCAGGTATATAAATCTTATAGCGTAATATCGGGGTACGGATTTAGGGTCGTTTCTGAGGTTCGTACAATGAATAGACAAGAAGCAGAGCATATTAAGGAGATGAAGACTGGGACGACGACGCTCGGCCTGGTCATAGATGCAGGGGTCATCCTTGCAGCGGACAAACGGGCAACGATGGGACACCTGAAGGCATCAAAGGAAGCCCAGAAAGTGTTCAAGCTCTCTGACAACATTGGGTTGACGATCGCCGGATCTGTGGGTGATGCACAGCGCATCGTCCGCGTCATGCGGTCCCAGCTCAAGCTGAAGGAACTGGAGACGAAGGAATTGACCGTGCAGGGCGCAGCGACACTCCTGTCCAACATCCTGCAGGGATCGAAGATGATGCCGTTCATGAACCAGTTCATCATCGGTGGTGAGGACGGTGACGGTGTTGTCTTTGACCTGGATCCGCTCGGTGGACTCATGGATCACACGGAGTTCACCGCGACAGGTTCCGGTTCGCCGACCGCGTACGGTGTGCTTGAGGACTCCTACGATAAGGACATGACGATCGAAGAAGGTACACAGCTTGCGGTCCGTGCTCTGCAGGCAGCGATGGAGCGCGATGTCGCCTCCGGTGATGGTATCGATATCGCCCGCATCACGTCCGCAGGATTCGAGCGGTTGAGCCCGGAAGATGTAGAGGAGTACATGGAGTAAGTGTAAGCAGAATGGCATACATGACTACAACAGGTTCTTGAACGGGGGTTCGAAGTGTCAGCAGAATCATTAGATGATTTGATAGAGAAGCTACCGGACGATGCAAATATCTCTGAGGCGCGGTACGAAGCGTCTGACATCGTTTTCTACACAAAGAATCGTGACTTCTTCCTTGACAATGAGGACGTGGTCCGGCAGATGGTGTCCGACATCAAGAAGCGTGTTGAGGTCCGTCCGGACCCGTCGATCACGACGGAGGAGAATGCGGCCGAAGAAGAGATCCATGACATCGTCCCGGACGATGCCGGACTGGAGACAGTGATCTTCGAGGAACCGTTCGGCAAGGTCATCATCCGCGCCAAGAAACCCGGGCTGGTGATCGGCAAAAGTGGAGAGACGTTAGATAAGATCAAGGAGGCCACGTACTGGATGCCAGAAGTGGAGCGTGTCCCGGCGATCGACTCGAAGATTGTGGACCGCGCCCGCGAGATCATGACGGAGGGCGTGGAGTTCCGGAAGGACTTCCTCCACGATGTTGGGAATAAGATCCAGCTCGAAAAGAGTATCGGCGAGGAATGGGTCCGCGTCGGTGCACTTGGCGGGTTCCGACAGGTTGGCCGGTCATGTGTCCTGGTCCAGACTGAGGAAAGTAGCGTGATGCTGGACTGTGGTGTGGACACCTCACAGGACGGCAACGGCCGTGACGCATACCCGCATCTGGACGCTCCCGAACTGGATCTGCAGGAGTTGGATGCGGTCATCCTGTCACACGCCCACATGGACCACTGTGGCCTGATTCCTTACCTGTATCAATACGGTTACGACGGCCCGGTCTACTGTACTGAACCGACCCGGGACATGATGGTGCTGCTGCAGCTCGACTATCTTGACGTGGCCCGGAAGGAGGGTGGCAAGGCACCGTACGACTCCTCAGCGATCAAGGAAGAGGTCAAACGCACAATTACCCTGGACTACGGGGAAGTGGCAGACATCACGCCCGACATGCGCCTCACATT
>CAZCWR010000061.1:0-8544 GCA_964502455.1 uncultured archaeon
CTTCGGTGGTCAGCAGCACGACATCATCGTCTTCTGTATCAACGGCCAGCATCATGCACTCCGCCTGCCTATGGAAGCAGGCGGCAGTTCCAGACGGGTTCCGCTTCGGGAACCCATGCTCATCGTACTTTTAACCCGTTTGCCACTTCTTCTTCGGTGGTCAGCAGCACGACATCATCGTCTTCTGTATCAACGGCCAGCATCATACATTCCGAGGTCTCGCCGCGGAGTTCGGTCGGCTCCAGATTGTTCACGACGATGACCTGCTTGCCCTCCAGCTCCGCTGGTTCAAAATGCGGGCGGAGTCCGGCGCAGGACTGCTTCACCGTGCTGCCCACATCGATCTGTACGAGGTAGAGCTTGTCCGCGTTCGGATGCTCCTCCACGGACTGGACAGTCCCGGTCCGCAAGTCCATGGCCTGGAAGTCCTCGAAACTGATCGTGTCCTCGCGCATCGTATCACCTGATTCTCCATCTGCAGTATCTGTATCATCTTCGTCCTGTCCTGTGACCGCAGCTTCCAGTTCGTCCGCGTCCACCTTCTCGAACAGGATCTCCCGTGTGCCCAGCGCGTGGTCCGGTGCCAGTTCTTCGCCGTCCGCCAGTTCCTGCAACCGGTCGCCGCCGTGCACGATGTCATCGGTCTGGCCGAGCATCTCCCAGAGCTGCTTCGACGCGTTCGGGGTGAAGGGGTACAACGTGACGGCGATCGCCTGCACGATCTGCATGCAGACATAGATCACGTCGTCCTGCGCGTCCTCGTTGTGCCATGGCTCTTCCTGTGAGATGAACTCGTCGCCGAGCCGCCCGATCTCCAGCGCCTTCTCCACCGCTTTCTTCGGGCTTTTCTCCTGTTCGAACGCTTCGTCGTATTCGGTGATCAGTTCCTGTAGGTGGATAAGCGTATCATTATACCGTTCTGCGTTATCCGGTTCCGGGACGCGGCCGTTGAACCATTTCTCTGTCAGGGAGAGGACGCGGTTCACGAAGTTACCGACCGTATCGTTCAGCTCGCTGTTGATCTTCCGCTCAAAGTCCTCCCAGGAGAACGTGGTATCATGGTTTTCGGGCACGTTCCGCGCCAGGTAGAACCGCCAGTAATCCGCTGGCAGCAGGTCCAGCGCGTCCTGTGAGGACAGCCCGGTCCCGCGCGACTTGGAGAATTGGACATCATCCGATAGCAGGTATTCGTGGATGAAGATATGGTCCGGCAGGTTGTATTTCTCGCCCTGGCCGGCACCGCCCATCAGCATGGACGGGAAGATGATGGAGTGGAAGATCGTGTTGTCCTTCCCGATACTGTACACGGTGCGCGCGGCCGGGTCCTGCCAGTACCGTCGCCATAACGCATCGGCATCGCCGCTGCTCGAACGGTCATCTCTGTCGAGAAGACTGTGTTCCACATCTCCCTGTTCAAAGTACTGCCGGGTGATCCCGATATAGCCGATTGGAGCGTCGAACCAGACGTACAGCACCTTGTCCGCGTACTCCTCAGCCAGTCCCAGTTCCTCGTACGGCACGCTGAAGCCCCAGTCCGTGTCCCGGGTGATGCAGCGCTCCTCCAGTCCGTCGTCGATCAGGTTCAGGACTTCCTTTTTCTTCGTCTCAGGCAGCGGTGCGTCCGCTTCCAGCCAGTCCTTGAGGTTCTGCTCGAACTTCGGGAGCTGCAGGAACAGGTTCCTGGTGGTCCGGAACGCGATGTCGGACTCGCCACAGATCGTGCAGTACGGATCGATGATCTCCTCTGGCTCCAGCAGCCGGCCGCAGTCATCGCACTGATCGCCGCGTGCAAGCCCGCCACAGTGCGGACACTCGCCCTCAATATACCTGTCTGCAAGAAATCGCTCATCAACCAGACAGTACGGCAATTCCTGCTCGCGCTCCACGATATAATCGTTCTCATACAGGTGCGTGAAAATCTGATGCGTCTGGTCCTCATTATGTGCCGTGTGGGTACGGCCGTACTGGCTGAAGTCCATGTTGAACCGGTCCAGTACCGCTTTCACGTCCTCGTGCTGTTTGTCCGCGTGTTCCTTGAACGCTTCACCGGCCTCGATCGCGGACAGTTCCAGCGGCGTCCCGTGCTCGTCACTCCCGCAGATAAAGATGTTCTCGTGACCGCGCAGATCCAGGAACCGATGGTACATGTCCGCCGGCAGGATGGAGCCCACGATGTTCCCGAGATGTGGTACGCCGTGGATATACGGCAGTGCGGAGGTCACGATGGTGCGTTCCTCTTCGATCGTGGAAAGCTCAGTAGCTGTGTCTGCGACCGGAATCACCTGTACTAACGCTGCAACTATACTTTTTAAACGCTTTCGAGGAGGATCAGACCGAAACGGTATCTACTACTCCCAGTCCCAGAGCGTGAATGCAATAAATCCTGGGACGGTCAAAACAAACACAAATATCAGGAAAAGTGAGAGCAATCCCGTAACGATATTGCTGAAGAGGATTTCAAACATGCCGGTGGCCTCTAGGAAATACTGCAGTATGAATGCTGCCACGCCAGCAAGAAGAGAGACAACCCACAGTTTAAGCGTTATTTTCCAGTAGGTGACAAGCGGACCACTGAACGGATCATGGGATGTGGTGTGAGAATCGGTGTGAGTAGGGGGATCATAGTCATCCCGTTTCCAGGGAGGAACAGCAGGGCCCCGGTCGCCGTCACTATCATCGGATTCGCGGCGGGAGTCCCTGTCTGTGTCCATGAAGAACGTTTGCATCAAATCGTATAATAAGCTTGCTGTCCCTACCAAGTTATGGAACTCTACTTCGCGACCGGGAACAGCGGAAAAGTCAAGGATGCACAGACAATCCTTGACGACACCGATGTAACCGTGAAACAGCTGGACGTGAACCTAGTCGAACTCCAGGAAGCATCACTGGAAGAGATCGTCACATACAAGGTCGAGCAAGCCGTGGAACGCAGCCAGCTTCTCGGCACATACATCATGGCGGACGATTCTGGCCTGTTCGTGGACGCCCTGAACGGGTTTCCCGGTATCCTCAGCAGCCCGTTCGACACGAAAGTCGGGAAGGAAAAGCTGCTGGACCTGTTAGACGACGAGGATGATAGAACGGCCGAGTTCCGCGCCGCGATCGCGCTCTATGATCCGATCACGGAGACGGTCAAGACGTTTACCGGGAGCGTCAAGGGAACGATCGTGGAACCGCGCGGTGACGACGGGTTCGGCTACGACCCCATGTTCGTGCCGGACGGCCACAACAAAACGTTCGCCGAAGACATGGAGTACAAGCACCAGGTCTCGCACCGCAACGCGGCACTACAACAATTGAAGCAGTGGCTGGAAACACGGTAAGTGCTAAAACCCGGATGCTGGGTTCCGGTTACGGTCCCAGCGATCAGATCTTCATGATAATCCGCTTAAAGCTGCGGAACACGATGTTCGGCTTCCGGAAATCATCCACGTCTTCCAGATCATCTTTGCTTGTGGAGCCGCCCATCACCAAGCCGGTCATGTAGCCCATCCGGTTCCCAAGCACAACATCGCTGTCGATGTTGTCCCCGATCATGATCGTGTTGGCCGGCCGCAGACTCCATTCGCTCCGGATCACGTCCATCGCGTGCTCGCTGGGCTTCCCGACGATCTCCGCTTCACCCTCATCCAGGTCCGCGGCAAGCTGGATGGCCTTCGTCAACGAATGTGTGCCAGGAAGATGCCGGTTTCCGGCCCACCAGTACGCGTCCACGGACGTTGTCCAGAGGTTGCCGCCGTCCCGCAGGATGTCGCAGGCGGTCGCCATCTTCCAGTACGAGAAGTTCCGGTCCACCGCGACCAGTACGTCATCTGCATCCTCGTCGTGTTCGATGTTCATCCGCTTCAGTTCGTCGCGCAGCCCTTCTTCGCCGACCACGAACACCTTCCGGATATCCTGCTCGTCGAACACCTGTGCCGCGATATACGACGCGGACAGCACGTCCTCCTCGGACGCGTTGATCCCAAGTTCCCGCAGCTTCTCCGCGTACTGCTCCCGCCGCAGGATCGCATTATTCGTTAGATACTTGATGTTCTTGCCTTTATCCTCCAGCTGATGGATCGTCCGTTCCACGTCCGACTTCAGCCGGTTCCACTCCCAGACCGTCCCGTCAAGGTCAAAGATAAAGTTATCGACCTCTTCCAGCGTCCGCTCATATACCGAATCCATACTCGTTCCATTCACACGTAGATTGAAAACAATGACGTATCGACACAGGATGGAACCGTCCCGGGGAGTTCCGATGATTTAAATGGCATGACGTACATGGCGTTACCATGCTGCAGGGTGCACGGAAATTACCCATCTGCACAGATGCGTGTGACGGTGCTGAAACACCGGACCGCTGCCAGGACTGCGTATCCGCATGCAGACAGGGAAAATCCCATATCGAACAGGAAATGGACCGCATGGAAGCCTTCTTCGAGGATCGGTCCGATACGCCATCCTGTCCGCCAACAGTCGGGACCTGCATCGGTACCATCGAGGACACTGTGCTCCGTGCCGTGTACAACCGCAGCGACGATAGCGTCCTGGCGTTCCAGTCACCGGTACTGGATGATCTTGGACTGGATACGCACCTCAACGAAACCATCACAGAACACTACAATCCCGGCACCCCATACAGCTACCCGGAGATCAACGAGGCCTACACACAGTACCTGCAGAACACGTTCAACGGTCGATAGCCGAACTGTCACAGATCCAGTGCCTGCCGCGTATTCGCCGTGGTCTAACTGACTGATAGGCAGTGAGTCAACATTTATTAGGTGCAACAGGAAATATCAGTGTATGACACTGTGGGGCGCTGGACAGTGGTTTCTTCAGGTGAGCGTCCTGCTGGTGCTGGTTACTATTTTACTTTCAGTTGCTCTGGGAGCTGACTCTGATGAAGTGCGAGGGGACGGCCCTGATATCGATCCGGATGTGGTGAATGATCTTGGAGCTGTGAGCAGGATGGTTGATCTGGATGTTCCGTCCGGTATGCATGTGTATCATCAGGCATACGTGGCAGACGCTGAGGCGGTGAGTACGGATACGGTCCAGGACTGGACAGCGGTGGAGGTGCAGGCGGATACGTATCCGCCGCGGTCTGTGTGGAATACAGATTTTGAGGAGGATAGTATCTTGTTCAGTGATTCTGCTGAACTTGATTTTTCTGGATTTGATGCTGGTGAGTACTATATTTTTCTGTGGGGCTGTCAGACGACGAGTGCAGGGGCAGCACAGGTGCCGGGCGACTGTACGTGGCTGGAGCCGTACCGGGTTGAGGTGGGGGGCGTAGAGTTCCCCGCTCCAGAGTGGCCCGGAGATGCAGCACAGTGGGTGAATATCGATGCCTCAGCAGAGGATGGTCCGGACCTAAAACTCGAGGATTACCGGAATTACGGCAGGATCGATGGGTCATTTACATTTGAACCGTCATCAGACGTGATTTATTATGAGAAGGCCCGTCTGGTACGACTTGAAGATCCTGTGTGGGAGTGGATGGCGCAGTGGGAAGAACCACTGCAGTTCCTGGGCTGGGAAGAGTCACTGGAGGTAGATGATTCAGTCTCACCGGGAGAAGTGTGGGCGAATATTGATGCTGAGGCCAGCATACTATTCGATGGGAGGGCAACCATCGATAGTACGGTGCAGTACCCGGGTACGTATGTGATGTTTCTGTGGGGCTGTGATAGAGATGTAACGCCCTCAGACGAGACATGTGGCTGGAGGAAGCCCATCGTTTTTGAAATCGGACAGGTGGAACAGGATGCGTTCAATATCTATTTTGTGGATGATACAGAGGAGTCCAGTGATGATACCGCGGTGCAGGCGGAGCAGTATATGCAGGCGTTGCATGAAAGGACACCATTCGGGGAGTGTCCGGAACGCATTGAGTCAGAGGTTGTCCATAATCCCTCGGATGAATTCACAGTATCTGATATGGGTGTAGAGGGGGCAGCAGTAGCATTTCCGGAAGCAGATCTGGTGGTGGTTATTCATGACAGGTCGTACCGTGAGACAGTGGCGTCCCAACAAGGTATCCATGTAATCAGGATAAGTCAGGAGTTCCCCGGAGGTGTCGGAGCAGCATTCACACATGAACTGGGCCATATATTCGGACTCTGTGACGAATATGATAAATCAGTCTATGATAAACAGGATACCCTGTTCACTGATGGCTGCGGGAACCCCTGGCCATCAGAGTACGGACGGTACCCGGTACAGACGCCAGAATCACAGGGACAGCAGGATAGCGGTGATAGTGGGGAGGATGGATACTGCTCAAAACTCCCGGTTATTGATGGTGGCACACCGGACGCAACCTGTGGGAAAGACCTGGATAGGGACCCTGAGACAGAAGAAGTATCAATCATGGGAGGATCAGGTGCCTGGAAGTGGAGTATGGATGAGGAGACCGGGGAGATGAACGTTATTGGCATGCACGTCGATCAACCACGGTTCTCGGATACTGGCTACGACCATTTCAAAACGTTACTGAATGAACGAGGATTCACATGCAATCCGTAGATTACGGTCGTATAGGCGCAGGCGTAGCGGTACTGCTGGTAATCATACTCGTGATACCTGCCACGGCAGCCATGTCCGATCGATCATTTTTCATCAGTTTCGCGATACATCAGAATGGAACCGTAACCGACACGCAGACTGATATCGTGAACACTACCGCATACATAAACAGTGATGACGGAGAATACCGGTTTGAGCTGTTCGATGCCCGCGGAAACCTGTTGTACACGCGATCGTTCAATGTTCTATTCTCTGATCTGCATGATCTCCAGGAATACAATGAGACTGTATTCACTGGGAGATTACCGTACTCTCCACGTACAACGAAGATACATCTTCGCCACAACGAGCAGATACTGGCGGTCATACATCTGCCGGAACACCTCTGCCGAGAAACACCCAAGAACACACATACAGCCTACTGTGAGGATAAACAGATCTCGGAACAGATGGACCGCCCGGAACGTATAGATACAGGGCAGGATTCATCAACGCAGGGGTTACGATGGACGCTGTATCTTATCACAGGAACCATTATCCTACTTACGATATCACTGGTCCTCTACCGCCGAAGATGTCAGTACGCATCTGACACATCAACCACTTCAAGGATAACCACGCGATATATCACAGATCCAATGCCTGCCGCGCATTCCGTGTGGTCTGCTCCACTACGTCCTCCGCATCCTGCTCCTTGATTTCGGCGATTTTTTCGGCACTTTCTGCCACGTGCCACGGGACGTTCCGCTCGCCTTGATATAAGAATGGTGCGTCCGTTTCCAGTAGCATATGTTCCAGCGGCACGGTCTCCGCGATCTCCTGCACCCTGTTGGAATAGAGCACCTGCGTCGAGATCGACACCCAGTACCCCCGGTCCACGCACTCCTCTGCCAGTGCAGGCGCACCGTTGAAACAGTGCTGGATCACTTCAAGGTCATACTCGGAGACGATTTCCACGGCCCGTTGCTCCGCGTCCCGCGTATGCAACATCACGGTCGCGTCCAGTTCCCGGGCCACATCCAACAACCGCACGAACAGGTCTTCCTGCGTCTCCCGCCACTCTTCATCTCTGATATGATGATAATCTAGTCCGATCTCACCGATCGCCTGGATATCGCGCTGATGCTCCCGGATCTGCTCCACGATCCGGTCGATCTCATCCTCCTCTAGATCCTTGATATACGTGGGATGCAGCCCCATCGTAGCGTAAATATGCGGGTGATTCTGTGCGAGGTCAAGGCTGGCCTGGTTCCGCTCGTGGTTGGTTCCAACGTTCACCACGGCGTCCATCCGTTCCTTGCACTGTTCGATGACATTGTCTCTGTCGTCATCGTACTGGTCGAAGTCGAGGTGGCAGTGGGTGTCAACAGGTTTTACGTTCATCGGTATCACAAAGAAGGGTTACTGGCGCTGTTCGTGGTCCAGTTTGCTGCCGGTCGCGCCGTGCTGGCCCATGTATTTAGAGTCGGTTTTCTCGCTGTACGGCACGTTGGCTTCTCGTGTCATGGTTTCGAACACGATCTGGCAGATCCGGTCCTCCGGGTATACTTTCACGGGGGCGTTCCCCAAATTTTGCATCTCCAGGGTGATCTGGCCCTCGAATCCAGGATCCACAAACCCGGCGGTGGCGTGCACCACGATACCGAGGCGGCCGTACGAGCTGCGGCCCTCGACGCGGGCCACCATGTCGTCCGGCACGTTCACGGTCTCTAGGCTGGTGCCGAGGATGAATTCGCCGGGATGGATGATCACGCCTTCGTCCGGTGTATGTGTTTCCTCGTCGATGCACTCGTTGTATTTCTGCATGTCCTGCGTGTCCACGACCTCGACCAGCCGCGTGTTCAGCACACCGAACGAGTACCCCAGCCGCAGATCAAACGAAGAGGGGCCCAGCTGCAAATCCATGTTCAGGTCCGGTCCGTCCTCCACGTACACCGCGTCGTGTTCCATGATGATGTTGCGGAGGTCCGCGTCACAGAGAATCGCCATACGCACTACCTGGGGCTGTACTGTTTTTAATCCTTCGGA
>CAZCWR010000062.1:0-8388 GCA_964502455.1 uncultured archaeon
AGCAGCGGGAGGTCGCCATCATCTTCCACAGTTTCGTACGCGATGGCGATAATACCCGAGTCCAGTACTTCCTTGGTCAGCGTCCGGTCGGCGGCGAGATGGAAGTACGTGAACACGATCTTGCCATCCTCCAGATAGTCATATTCTGATTCCAGCGGTTCCTTGATCTTGACGACCATGTTGGCATCCCATGCCTCACCAGTAGAACCGATCTGTGCGCCCGCGTCCCTGTATTCGTCATCGCTGATGCCGGAGCCCACACCGGCGCCGGATTCGACCGTGACGGTGTGGCCGTGGTCTGTAAGGGTTTGGACACCGGCCGGGATCATCCCGACCCGGTTCTCGTTATCCTTGATCTCCTTCGGGACGCCGATGTGCATGTAAGGAAGATACGCCGATCTGGCTAATAAATCATCGGGACATACCTGAAGAGAACGTCCGTATCAGGCTATCGGGTGTTACCGCGACCAGATGTTCCACAGCTTCTTCGGGACTGCGGCAAGCTGCTTGACGGGGAGGACATGCGTGACCCGTATCACCCAGCCCAGCATCATGGTGATGCCTGTGGTACGGAGCAGTAGTTCGAGGTGGTGATGTAACGCAACGATGCGGGCAAACCGGTAGAATATCCAGAGTGTGGTACCCACCAGCGGGATCGCAAGGATCTGCTGAAGCGCATCTGAGGGCGCCATCACGAAGTACGCGTTCCCTACAAGCAGGATGATAACGAGCCCTGTTGTCAGGAACAGGAATGCTCGCGTAAGGAACCGTCTCCCCCGCAGTTTCATGATACACTACCCATAAGGAACGGTGAGTTTAAATACCTATGTGTGTTTCAGTACAACCAACGGCCAAACCCTTAAAAATCACCGGCATCCGGATAAACACTGTGTTTATACAGTATTCAGGCGCTCTTGTCCCAGTCCCGGTATCGCTGTAACATGCGGTCATCGGTCTTCGGGTTGACAGCGTCGAACGCCGCCTCGAAGTCATCCGCCTGCAGGGGACGGGTCCGGAGACTGTAGTTCGCCATCGTGCTGATCGACCGCTCCGACAGCTCCTCAAGACGGCGATTTTCCTCGTCCACCATGGCGCGGGTGGCTTCCTGGCAGATACTCTTGATCTCGCGGCCAGAATACCCCAGATCAACACAGGTCTGTGCCAGTTCGTCCACGTCCAGCGCCAACTCCACCCCGTCTTCCACCGTGTTCAACTGGATGATGCGCCGCGCCGTCTCCACATCCGGCAATGGAACGTATATGACGCGTTCCATGCGTGATAATATGGCTGGGTCGATGTCCCACGGCGCATTTGTGGCTGCCATGAACAGTATATCGTCGTTCTCTGCGTCGAACCCGGAAAGTTCGGTCAGTAGGACAGACAGGACACGGCGGGATACCTCATCAAGGTCGCCGGCGCGGGACATGGCTACGGCATCGATCTCGTCAAGGAACACGATGCTCGGTGAGCGTGCCCGCGCAGCGGCGAACAGTTCGGAGATGATCTTCTCGGATTCGCCATAGTACTTGGACAACGCCTGGGACAGGGTAACGTTGAAGAACGTGAAGTCGTGTGAGCCCGCGATCGCGGACGCCAGCAAGGATTTGCCGGTGCCGGGCGGGCCGTACAGCAGGATGGAGTGCAGGCTTTCCACGGCTGGTGGTTTGTCCTCGATGGCGGCGAGCGCGAACGATGATTTCATCTGCTGTTTGGTCTCCTCCATGCCGGCGACATCGTCCCAGGAGACGGTGCTGTCTTCTATGAACCGTTCCACGTAGCTGGCGAAATCCTTCTCCTGGTACTGGTACTGGTCCTGTGTCGGTTCCTGCACCGGGTCCTGCGGCTGCTGTGGGCGTTGTGGCTGCAGTGGGATGCCGTTCTGGAGGAGGCTGTCCCGGAGGCCGTAGTATTCGTCCGCGAGGTCGAGTTTGCGTTCGCGTGCTTCCCCGGTGCGACGGTCCGCCTGCCGTTCGAGGATGTGGCCACACTGTTCGTAGTATGTTGCGGCGGCGGATATGTCACCGTTGTCAAGTGCTTCTTCCGCTTTTGCTTCTGCAGTATTGAATAGCTGCCGGAGCTTTTTCTCGTACAACCGTGTCACCTCCCGCAAGGGAAAAAATGAAAGATGGAGGATACGGGCGGTCAGCGGGACGTTACGTATCGGTTGTTATCGTGTCTTGCTCCGCCTCTACGTCCCGGTCACGCAGTGCATGTTGCACTGCTTCCTGCTTTCCCATATCCTCTTCGAGCTGTTTGATGTCTTCGGCCTGCGCAATGATTTCGTCGACGCGTTCGTTCGTGATCTGCTTGGGAGCGAGCTGACCGCTCAACAGCGAGTTGAGCTGGTCCCATTTCTCCTCCCGGATCAGTTCACGGACATCGGTCTGCCGAAGCTTCTCAACCAGGTCCTCCTTCTCCATGTCCCGGATCTGTGACAGGAGGCCCTGCCGTTCAGCCATTTTCTCTTTCCGCTTGATCGCGATCAGGCCGTCAATAACGCGGAGCCCATCCATCAACTGCGTATGTTCGTTGTGCAGAATCGCCCGTTCGTCTTCTATCGACGCGATCTCCTGAGCCACTTCCTTCTTGAGAAGTTCATCGTCTGTTTCAACGATCTTTTCGAACAACTGTTCCCGTTTGGAGCTCAAATCCTGATGGCGCTCGCGCTTCATCTTCACATCCGTCCGGATACCGGCCTTCTCCTTCTCCAGCCGCTCCAGCGTCAGGTCGTGGATGTCAAATTCGTCGCCACCAAAAATCTGCTGCTCCAACTGTTTGATCAGGCTCAATGTCCTTCCCCCCAGTACAACATAGTACATTCCAATATTTAAATGTACTGAACATATGTAAAAAATAGAAGATGACATCTAATATTGTATAACTTCTCCGGGATGGGCGCAGACACCAGACAATACAGCACCGAGCCCCTGACGATCAATGCTCGGTACCGACCTGTTCCGAAAGCTGACGGACATCCGCAGCCTGTTCAAGGATCTCGTCCGGCCGTTCCCGGCCACTCGCTCCTGTGGACACATGGTCACCCAGCAGTACGTTGAGCTCGTCCCACCGCTCCTCCTGCACCATCTGCTGCACGTCCTGGCGGCGCATCGCCTCCACGAGGCTTTCCTGACTCATCTCCCGGATACGGTCGATAAGCCCGGAGTGTTCCACCATCCGCTCCCGGCGCTTGACAGCGAGCAGGCCGTCGATGACCTGCAGCGAGTCCATGAGTTCCGCGTGCTCATCCTGCAGGATCGCCATCTCGTCCTCAATCGCGGCGATTTCCCCAGCCAGCTCCCGCTGTAACAGCCGGTCATCGGCCGCCATAACGCGCTCGAACAGGCGCTCACGGGCGCGCTCCAGGTCATCATGCCGATCCCGCTTCAGTTTCACCGTGGCACGGACCCGTTTCTTTTCCTCCAGCAGCGCGTTGACCGATAGCTCGCCGACAGCGTTTGTATCCGCATCGCGTGACCGTAACTTCCGCTGCAGCCACCGAACCCCTTTCATATCAACAAACGTATATTCAACCAACTGTTATTTAAAGAATTCGAAAAAATTGGGTGTCAAAACAAAAAAATCTGGGTTATATCAGTCAGTCCTCACTGAGGAACTGGTCCACTACCTCGTCAATCTCCTTGTCTTCCTCGTCATCGTCGTCATCCGTGCCGCCGTCCACCGCATCGTCCATTTCGTTATCCTCACTGTCTGCCTGCACCGTTCTATCCATCTTCTGGCCCCGTTCAGTACTGGCAGAAGTAGTGTCGGCTGGCGCGTCCTGGTCATGATCCTGTACCGGCGGTGCCTGCGTAGCCTGTTCCGGCGCCTCCTGCTGTCCTTCAGTGTCTGCGTCCTGCTCTCGTTCCTGTGTCTGTTCCTGCTCCTGTACCTGTTTTTGTTCCTGTTCCTCAGTCTGTTCGCGCAGGGCGTCCTCAAGTTCAACGACTTCATCCGGTTCATCGTCGTCCGGTTCGCGGCGGTCCGGCCGCGGGACGACCTGGTTCTGTCGCCATTCGTTCCAGAACTGTTTGATGGTCTTCAGACAGCGCTCCAGTTCTTCCTGCTCATCCTCGATGAAGTAGATGCGGCGCTCCCGCACCAGGTTGACGTTCTGTGGACCGGTGGGCTGGCGGCGGAACCGGATGTCAATATGCGGATAGTACAGGCCTTCGACCGTGGTGGACACGTCCTCCACTTCCTGCCAGTGGACCTCCCGGAGCACGGTGTCCTCCCCGAGTTCACGGATGATGCGACCCCAGTCCTCCACGTCGTTCGGATCAACCACAATCCGGTTCTCCGAAACGGTGACGGTCGCCAGTGTCAGGCCGAATGTCTCCTTTTCCACCTGTCCCATGCTGACCGTTTTCCGCTTCCAGTCCAGATCTTTCCGGTCCATACAGTACATCCATGGCACGGCAACCAATTAAACGTTCCGCCATGTAGCGGCCGCCGCACCGCCCCGTGATTTTTAAACCAGTGCACCGCAATACGTCACCGTGATGAACCGGAAATTGTTCGTACTGGCCGTGCTCGCACTCATCGGTGCGGTACTGGTCGCCGGCTGCACGGAAGACGTACAGAACGAGCTCGAGAGCATCACCGCCGAATGCCAGACCAGTGCAGACTGTGACCACCCCGACCTGATGTGTAGCGACGGCGAATGCGTCCCGAGTGGCGGCGGTGGAGCCGACACGGGAAGCATCAGGTAGCAAGCCATCCACCCTCTCTTTTCTCTCTTTTTCCACTTCTGCTTGCAAATACTAGAAGCTGTCCAGCGTCTGCTGGTCGGCACTGTCGAACGCTGCTGCACGGACCCCGATCCGGCGGATGCTGGTGTCCGGTTGCTCGTCAAGGAAGTCCGCGGCCAGATCCTCCGCCTCTCGGAACAGGGTTTCCTGTGACTGGGTCGGTGCCTTCAACGTCGTGCTGCGGGTCTGCCGGTCCAGCGTATCCGTGACGACGATGGCAGCGACACGCGCATAGCGGACACCCTGCTGCTCCACACGGTCGATGACCTCCGCCGCAAGGTCGCGGATGACCGGTCGCAGATCACTCATCTGCCGCGTGTTCTCCGGCAGGGTCTCGATCCGGGACAGCTGCTTCTGTTCACGGTGTTCCAGTGTTTCGCTCCCCCGGCCGTGCGCCTTATCATAGAGGGAAACACCACGGGATTCCCCGAACGTCTGGACCAGTCGCTGTACCGGTACATCCCGCAACTCATCGACTGTTGTGACATCCATATCCTGCAGCCGGTCCACGGTCTTCGGGCCGACACCGTGCAGCTCGTCCACCGGCATATCCGCCAGAAATGTATCGACGTCACCCGGTGGGACCACGGTGAGACCGTCAGGCTTGTCGCGGTCCGACGCCATCTTGGCCACGAGCTTGTTCGGGCCGATACCGGCGGACGCGGTGATACCCTCCTGCTCCCAGACCTCCGATTTGATCCGCTGCATCACCTGTTCCGCCTCGCGGTACCCCGATACGTGGGACAGGTCGGCGTACGCCTCGTCGATACTGGCCGCCTCGATCTCATCCACATGTTCCTGCACCACGTCCATAACCCGTTCCGACACCTCCTTGTAGTACGTCTTGTCCGCCTGCATGAACGCTACATCAACATCGGCGTCCGCTGCCAAGTCTTTTGCCCGGGCGATCGGCATCCCGGCGTGAATCCCAAGGTCACGTGCCGTGTACCCGGCGGTACTGACTGCACCGCTGTCCTCGCTGCGGCCGGAGAACATACAGATCACGACACCACCCTCTTCCAGTGATGGGTCGCGGCGACGCTCACAGGATGCGAAAAATGCGTCCAGGTCAATATGGGAGATGACCGCCATACCCTGTGATACGTAGAGAAGCTTTAGAACGTTCACGGGACGGTGCCGCCAGTTCCGGTACCTGCTGGCAGGCACGATGATGCACGCATTAGAGGACGAACCGAATAACAAGGAAGCCGAAGCTGATGATGATCATCCCCAGCGTGATCACGGTGACGGTTCGTGTCACCAGTCCTTCGTATTCCGGTGCAACGTGGTCCATAAGGATACTGACCATCCATCCACCGTCAAGGCCTTTAACCGGGAGGAGGTTGGCGGTGCCGATGAACAGGTTGAGCATCATCACGTACAGCAGCAACTGTCCAAACGTCAGAAGTGCGATCAGGAAATCCGGGAACCCAGCAGAGAACCCGAGCCGCCCCCGCTGTAATCCGTCGTCCTGTTCGGCTTGACGCTGCTTCAGTTCTTGTTCCAGTGCCGGGATACGTTCATTGGCCCGGTCATCCAGTGTATCAGCGGTATCGCGGATCCACATCCAGCGGCCGATGGCACGGTGCTCGTCCACACCCTGTCCAATCCGGAGACGCTGCTCGATGCGCTCCGCCTGTCGAATATATGATTCGTACCTGTCGATCGTCCCGGGTCGGCGTTCCTCCAGTCGTACCAGCAGGTGGTCGACCGGTGCCGGCTGGTACTGGATAGCGGACAGATTTGTGCCGTTCCTGCCCTGATCGTTGAACGGATACGCTGCAACGGTCGCCGTGAATTCCTCACCGTTCAATGTACGGAGCGTCACGGTCCGGCCCACACCCCAGTCGGATGTTGCACGCTGGTATGCCTGGAAACTGTATGTCTCGTTTCCATCGATATGTGTGATCCGCATCCCCTGCTCCAGTCCTGCCCGGTCAGCCGGCGAACCGTTTACAACCTCCGTCACTTCGACACCATTCGGCATGTCGAAGTCCATCATCTCGACACCGGCATTGCCACCCATCAATACACCGACAAGCAGCAGTGCGAGCGTGACGTTCGCCCACGGACCCGCAGCAAGGACGCGGAGCCGCGCCAGCCAGTTCCCCTGATCCCAGGGACTGTGCTGCTCCTCGTCCGGTTCCGGTTCGAAGAAGTCACGCTGCCCGGCCGGCTGGACGAACGCCCCTGGAATAATACCGAGGAGGATAAGCCCAACGTATTCGATATCAAAGTCCTCGGCCCGGGCGATCACACCGTGCATCATCTCGTGGACAACCAGTACGACCGTGATACTGATCAGGAAATACCAGAACGGGATGCCCATGTACCCGGTCTCCATCGGGTTCGTAAATGTGGACGCGGTCGGCAGCACCGGTGCCACCGGCACCATCGTGTCCGGCACCAGAAACAGTTTCAGGGTCTGGTACAGTACCAGGACAAACATCAATATCATAAACCCGAACCCGGCTACAACACCAAGCGTCGCCCAGTGCCGCCACACCTGTCGGTTGATCCGTGCCGTCCGATCCAGGATATCAATCCCTTTCTGCGTACGACGCACGAACACGATCGAGTATCGTTCGATATTCTCCCGGTCCCGCCAGAGCACCGCTGCTGCGGATAGCAGGAACACGATGATCGACAGGATGTTCGGATCAGTGAGAAACCCCGGAACAGATACTGCCATGGACACCTACATGTGACCAGAACAGATATTTAAATCATCGTGGAATCCGATTCACCCGCTATCTCCTCCACCGTGTCACAGCGGTGATTCCGGATGTATGCATTACACTTCAGGTATTTCCATCGGTACGGCTGTAGTGATACTTCCACTAGTTTTAAAACTATGACAGGACTGCTTCGCGTTATGGCAGATGATGAAACCGGTGATGGCGGCATTTCCCGGCGCAGCCTGATCAAGTACGGTACTGTGACGGCCGTCAGCGGCTGGGTGGTGTACAGTTCATCCGATGATACGCCAGACAGTTTCACCGAGGTCGTCCAGGAAGACCTCCCCGAATCGTTCAACTACAACAAGGAGCTGACAGAGGACAGACACGGAACGCGTATGTCAGACCTGGACCATAGCTCCTTCTTTTACAGTATCGATACCACGTTCGACGACATCGATGACCGGTCTGACCCAACCAGCCTCACCATCGATATGACGACACAGGCACTGCCCGGCCACCAGTACGAGGATTTCGCATCCATCCCCGATCTACGGCTACGGAAGGATATCGGAGATATCTTCGAAGTCATGATCGACGGGGCAGTAGGCATATACGCCGTCGACAACCCGCCCGCACGTGAGCCAGACCGGTACAGCGAGGCGGTCGACAAGATATTCGCAACAGTAGACGATCGTAACAACAACACCCTCAACGTCACCCTCGATGAAACAGACCTCGATCAGCTAGAAACTGTTTACAGCGACCACGGGGCAGACAGCTTCAGGACAGACCTGTACCTGGAAAAACTCGTACAGGAAGAAATTTCTTACTACTAACATCTCCCTTCGATCTGCGTTGGTTCGACGGACCCGGTGGGAGTCGAACCCACGACCTACAGCTGTCTCCCCTGACCAGCAGGTTCCAGCGAAGCTGGAGACCGCTGGAAGCGGTCTGTCCTA
>CAZCWR010000063.1:0-8377 GCA_964502455.1 uncultured archaeon
GATCTCCGAACTCATGCCAGCGGTCCGCGGTGCCTCGTGCACCACAACACAGCGCCCGGTCTTCTTCACCGAATCAATAATCGTATCCGTATCCAGCGGGTAGATCGTGCGGGGATCGATAACCTCCACACTGACATCCATATCCTCAATGGCCTTCAATGACCGTCGCAGCATCGCACCCCACGCGATCAGGGTGACATCGCTGCCTTCCTGCACCACGTTCGCCTCACCCAGCCCGATCGTGTGCTCGCCCTCCGGCACCTCTTCGCGGAACGCCCGGTATATCTGCTTCGGCTCCATGAACACGACCGGGTCCGGGTCACGGATGGACGCGGTCAACAGTCCTTTCGTATCTGCGGGACTGGACGGGATGACCACCTTGACACCGGTCATGTGTGCGAACCCGGATTCGAAGCTCTCCGAGTGGTGCTCCAGTGCCTCGATGCCGCCGCCGTACGGCGCGCGGATCGTGACCTGACAGTTATACGTACTGCGGGACCGACTCCGGAGCCTCGCCAGATGCTGCTTCAACTGGTGGAACCCCTGCGGGATGAACCCCGAAAACTGTATTTCCGGCACCGGTTTCAACCCGTACGCCGCCAGACCGACACTGGTGCCGATGATCCCGGACTCAGCGAGCGGCGAGTCGTACACCTGGTCCGGGTACTCATCAATAAGACCTTTCGTGGCGCGGAACACACCGCCGTCCACGCCCACGTCCTCACCGTAGATGATGACATCTTCTTCACGACCCATCTCCTCGTCCAGTGCCTGGTTCACGGCCTCCACGACGTTCAATTCTTCTGGCATTGTTATCGTTCCTCCCTGAACCGTTCCAGCTGTTCCTGGAGTTCCGGTGGCATCTCGTCGTACACGTGGTCAAACATCTCCGCCGGGTCCACATTCTCCTCTTCCTCCTTCAGGATCGCGATCTCCTCCTTCAGTTCGTCCTCGATATCGGCCTCGATCTCCTCGATCTTCTCATCATCCAGTATATCTTTGTCCTTCAGGTATGTCTCGAACCGGGTGATCGGGTCCTTCTCCTGCCATTTCTCCTCTTCGTCCTCGTCCCGGTACACGCTCGGGTCGTCGGAGGTGGTGTGCATCGACATGCGGTATGTTAATGCTTCGATCATGTGCGGGTTGCCGTTCCGGGCATCTTCCAGCGCCTCTTTCGTGGCGTTGTAGACGGCGAGGATGTCGTTGCCGTCCACCTGCATCCCGTCGATACCGGCGGCGATCGCTTTCTGCGCCAGGGTCTCCGCCCGGGTCTGGTGTTCACGTGGGACGGAGATCGCGTACTGGTTGTTCTGGCACAAGAAGACGGTGTGCGCGTCGAAGACACCGGCAAAGTTCATTGATTCATATACATCTCCTTGCGACGTGGCACCATCACCGAAGTAGACGAGTGACGCTGCATCGTCGTCCTTGATGCTCTGCGCCCAGCCGATGCCTGCCGCGTGCAGAGCCTGTGAGCCGACCGGGATACTGGGCGGCAGATCGTTGGAATTCGTGATTTCACCGGATTCCTCCATACCAGCCGCGTACATCAGCAATTTGTGCATCGGTGTGCCACGCGTCAGGTACGCGGGCTGTTCACGGAACGAGGTGACCATCCAGTCCGCGTCACGCAATGCGAACGCGGAGCCGACCTGTGCGGCTTCCTGGCCGATGGCCGGTGCGTACGTCCCGATCTCGCCACGGCGCTGGAGGGCGATCGCCTTCTCGTCAAGGCGGCGTGACCGCTTCATCAAGCGGTACAGTTCCAGCAAATCTTCTTCACTGAGATCTGGTTCATGTTCCTCGTCAACCGTCCCGTCAGCGTCCAGAACCTGTAAATACGGGATGTTGAACGAGGCAGCAGACTCTTTCGGCATGCATGTGTGTTATACCATACAGCATTTATATGTATCGGGCGAACAGATGTCGCCCCCAATACCCTGCATTGATACGGCCTGTTCTCCTATGTAATCACCCGTTTCTCACTGTAGTCGGGTGGAAACTCCTGTCCGTCTTTTAAACCAGCGGACACAACGGCCATGTATGCAGTTTGAAACGCGGCGGAAACTGGTGCATATCGGTGAGGGAGTGACAGCGGCACTGCTTGTGTACTACGACCGGTTTCCACTCCTGTTTATGATCGTACTCCTTGCTGCAAGTGTCGCCGGTTCTGTGTACGTCAAACGGCACCACATAGGGGTTGCCGAACGATTGATTGTCCTGTTTGACCGGGATGAGCACCAGTCCACGTTACCGGGGCAGGGATCACTGTTCCTGCTTGCCGGGTTCATCCTGTCCGTGGTGCTGTTCCCGGAACCGGTTGCACTGGCGGCGATCCTGACCACAACGTTCGGCGACAGCCTCAATACACTGGTTGGTCAGCGGACAGACCAGTTTCCCAACCCGCTCAACCCAAATAAAAGTCTTATGGGTACGTGTGCCGGATTTCTCGCCGCTGCAAGTATCAACACGGTCCTGCTCGGCATCCTCCCCGGCATCCTCATATCCGCCGCTGCAATGACGGTAGAAAGCCCCAACCTGTACATCGGCAAATGGGAGATCGATGACAACCTGATCGTCCCACTTACAGTCGGCATCACACACCGGGTACTTACTACCGTACAGTACCTGCTGTAACCCCGAGGAACACTCACATCCGCAGCACCTCCAGCTTATATAAATCATGTTTATAAACCGGCGGTGGAATATAAGGGTATAGAGCGGCATGGCGCTTGAAGAGATGTACCTCCCGATCGCCCTAACACTGGGGGCACTGTTTCTTGCCGGTACAGCGTTCTACGTCTACTACCGCCGACACCAGAAACGCAAGTACAAGCACCGTCTGAAGCAGCTGTCCCAGGAGATCAACAAGGAACTGGAGCGGCGCGGCGCCCGCCACCCACAGCTGATCGAGAATAAACTCGCTTCAGCCGAGGAACACTGGCGGAACGGGAATTACAAAAAGGCAGCAAAGCTCATGGAAGACCTGCTGAACGTTGTCCGGCTCTCCTAGAACTCGACGACCTCAGTGATCGCCTGCTCGATCCGGTTCTCATCCGGCAGGTACTCGCCCTCCAGCTTGTACAGCGGGAAGATGGTGTCGAACCCGGTGACACGGCGGATCGGTGCCTCCAGGTACAGCAGGTCATGTTCGTTGATCGTGGCCGAGATCTCTGCGGCCGGCCCGAAGCTCTTCGGTGCTTCGTGCACGATCACCAGCCGTCCCGTCTTTTCAATACTATCGTATAACGTTTCAAGGTCCAGCGGCGAGATGGTGCGCAGATCGATGACCTCTACATCCGCGTCCACGTTCTCCACTGCATCCAGCGTGGGCTGCATCATGGCGCCCCATGCAATCACAGTCACGTCGTCGCCGTCCTCAACGACGTTCGCCTCACCGATCTCAACCGTATGCTCGCCGTCCGGAACCTCCTCCTTGAACGCCCGGTAAATCTGCTTCGGCTCCAAAAATACTACTGGGTCCGGGTCACGGATCGCGGACAGTAATAAGCCTTTTGCGTCACTCGGCGTGGACGGGATCACCACTTTCAATCCGGGCGTATGACCATAAATCGCTTCCATGGACTCGGAGTGGTGTTCCGGTGCCTGAATTCCACCGCCGTACGGTGCGCGGACAACCAGCGGACATGTGTATGCACCGCGACTCCGGTTCCGTATCCGGGACGCATGTGAGATCAGCTGGTCGAACGCCGGATACATGAACCCGGAGAACTGAATCTCGGCAACCGGCTTGAACCCACGCACTGCCAGGCCGATGGACGAGCCGACAATCCCGGACTCTGACAGCGGCGTGTCAATCACGCGGTCCTCACCGTACTCGTCGATAAGGCCGTCCGTAGCACGGAACACACCGCCGTCCACCCCGATATCCTCACCGAGCAGCAGTACGTCGTCATCCGTATCCAGCGCGGTATCCATCGCATCCCGTATCGCCTCTACAATATTCAGTTCACTCACGGGTACCACCCTGATGAGCTGAATCTTCGAGCATATCTCTGATATGCGATATGTTCATCTCGGTTGCTGACGTATTTTCCTGTTCCTGTTGCGCCTGTTGTGACATTAGTTATCACCCTCTATCTGCTGCAGGTGTTCAAGCTGTTGCTGGAGACGTGGCGGCATCTCCTCGAAATGGTACTCGAACATGTCTGACAACTCTGGGTCCGGCTCGCTTTCGGCTTCCTCGACCGCCTGATCAATCTGCTCCTTTGCATCCTCCTCAATTTCCTCTATTTTGTCGTCGTCCAGTATACCTTTGTCCTTCAGGTAGGCTTCGAACCGGGTGATCGGGTCTTTCTCCTGCCATTCCTCGACTTCGTCCTCGGACCGGTAGCGTTCCGCGTCGTCCGCGGTGGTGTGGTCGCCAAGTCTGTATGTGTATGCCTCGATCATGGTCGGGCCGTCGCCGTTCCGGGCGCGTTCCCGTGCGTGTTTCGTGGCGACGTACATGGCGAGCACGTCGTTCCCGTCCACCTGCAGTCCCGGGAATCCGTATCCCACCGCTTTCTGCGCGAGGCTGCTTGCGCCGGTCTGCCGGTTCCGCGGGACGGAGATCGCATATTGATTATTCTGGCAGAGGAAGATGCACGGCAGGTCGAATGTGCCGGCGAAGTTCATGCCTTCATGGAAATCGCCTTCACTGGTGGCACCGTCCCCGAAATATACCAGTGTGGCGGCGTCCTCATCCTTCAGCTTGGAGGCCCACGCGCATCCCGCGGCGTGGAGAACCTGTGTGCCGACCGGGACTGCGACCATGAAATCGTTGTGATCCTCCAGGGTCTGCATCCCTTTTTCGTCGCCCTGCCAGTACTGGATGAGTCCTGACAGTGGCAGGTCGCGGACCGGCCAGACCGCTGTTTCCCGGAATGCGGGGAACATCCAGTCCTCCTCACGTAACGCGTATGCGGAGCCGACCTGGGCGGCTTCCTGTCCGCGGCACGGGGCAAACGTCCCGAACCGGCCCTGCCGCTGCAGCTTGAAGAATTTTTTATCCGTTACCTTGCCAAGCACCATGTACTCGTACAGTTCCAGCAGTTCGTCGTCGGAGAGGTCTGGTTCGCGACCCCCGTCCACGATGTTGCCGTCCTTGTCAAGAATCTGTAACCGGTCCACATCAGGTTCCTGTATCAGTTCGTCCATGTAGCAGTCACGCGGGAGGCTGGCATATAAAATTTCCGGCGCGTGTCAGTACCTGTCAGTATGTTCCGTCCGAACGGCCATGATCCTGATGAAACGACGTTCCACACACCACCAAGTTCTCGTACCTGCCTTATCACTTTTATGTCTCGATACAGCACCTGTATACATGCGATTTCTGGTTATCGAAGGGACAGTCCGGAACGAGCGGAAATCCATCCACGCCGCCCGGTACGTGACGGAACTGCTGCAGGACGAGCACGACGCGGAACTGTTCGACATCGCAGAGTACGACATCCCGCTGATGCGGACACGGCGATACAAGGACCCGGGAGAGCCACCGGAGGACGTGGAGCTGTTCGGACAGAAGGTAGAGGACGCGGACGGCATCGTGATTGTGACACCCGAATACAATCACGGGATACCGGGTGCGCTCAAGAACCTGATCGACTACCTGTACCCAGAGTATGAGGACAAGCCGTTCTCGTTCGTGACCGTGTCCGGTGGGCCGTGGGGCGGTGTCCGGGCGCAGCAGGCGTTGAACGAACTGGTGCTGACGTTACGGGCGCATCCCGGCCCCAGTCTCGCGGTGAAACATGTCAATGATGTGTTCGATGCGGAGACCGGCGAACTGATGGACGAGGACTACGCGAACTGGTTCGACGACTTCGTGGAGGACGCGGTGGCGCATGCGGCACGGTTCCCCCCGTAACGTATTTTTGTGGTGTCACCGCCTATCGATAACGAATAATTTATAGTTTAAAAACGAATGTAGGGGTATGCAGGTTCAGGACGCGGTTCATGGCTATATCACGTTGAACGAGTTGGAGGAGGAGATACTGGATACACCGGAGATGCAGCGGTTGCGGCGGGTGCGGCAGCTCGGGTTTTCGAACCTGGTGTATCCGTCAGCAACGCATTCCCGGTTCGAGCATTCGCTGGGGGCAATGCACCTGGCAGACATGTTCGCGGAAGCGTTGCAGGTCGGGACGGGGCGAGCACAGGAGTTGCGGCTGGCGGCAATGCTACACGATCTGGGGCACGGCCCGTTCTCCCACAGCACGGACCATATCTTTCACCGGCACGGCATGAGCCACGAGCAGTTTTCCAAGCAGAAGATCCGTGACTCCCGGATCAGTACCATCCTGCACGATCACGGTATCCACCCGAAGCGGATTATCCAGTTGATCGAAGGCGACGGACGGCTCGGCGGGATCATCGCCGGCCACATTGATGTGGACCGGATGGACTACCTGATGCGGGACGCGCACTACACCGGGGTGGCGTACGGGACGATCGACGCGTCCACCATCATCCGGAGCGCCCGTATCCACGACGGTAACCTGGTGTTCGACGGGAAGTACATCAACGCACTGGAAAGCCTGCTGACAGCGCGGTACCTGATGATCCCGACCGTGTATACCCATCGTACCTCGCAGGTGGCCTCAAGCATGTTCCGGGAAGCGTTCCGGATGCTGCATGACGACGATGTGATCGATGTGGCGGAGCTGCCGTACATGGACGATCCCGAACTGATTAACCGGCTACGCACCAATGACCGGTCTGCATGGCTGATGGACCGGATCGACAACCGGGAACTGTACAAGATCGCCGCACGGTCCCAGACTTCCCATGATATAGACGAACGGCAGATGGCAAAAGAGCTACGGGACGAGACCGGGCTGGACCGCGGTGAGGTGATTGTTGATGTCATACGGCGGGACGAGTCAACTGCATACGATGTCCCGGTGTTGATGAACGACCAGGTACGTACACTGGACGCCGTCTCCACCCTTCCGACCGCCTTACAGGACTCACTGCAGGACGGGAACGAACTTCGCGTGTACACCCCCCGTGAGCACGTGGACACGGTCTCCGTAGCGACAGAACACCTGTAACACTGACCACCGTCGTAACTACGAACATCATTATGCTATCGTTTTTGAGAACAGTTACACGCGTCGGACTCATGATAGGAGTTCTGATTCTCACTATATGCATGTAGTTCCATTTATGGCGATTCGGACGGTTTGTTCTGTCCTTTTAACTGTTTCGAACCCTTTCACAGGCGGCGATTCTGATGGAGAATGATCCCAAGCTACCTGCAAACGTTGTATATGAACGAGGAATGACCTTTGGAACACTGTCCTGCATCGGCGAGATGTATGAACCGGTCCGGGAGCAGATCGACTGGGACCAGCAGATCGAGCCTAACGACAGCATGCTGAACGTGACGCGGGCCGCTGCAACACAGTTCCACTACGCGAACACCTCCCACCTCATCCTCTGCGGCAAACTCATCAAACAGGAACTCGGCCAGACCTCTGCAGACCTGACGAAACTGGCCGTCTACCTCTCCGGCCACAAACTGGATGGCGCAGACATCTGGGGACGATACATTGAACGTACAGATGCCCGCGAAAGCATCTCCCAGCCCGTCATGGCATACTACCGACAGCTCTTTTCCGAGAGCGATGCGCTCACACTTATCGTCGGCATGGAGACACTGGCTGGCCCTACCGCCTACGTCCTCTACGACAAGCTGCAACACCTCGGCGATCCCCTGTTCCAGCAGATCACAGAGCAGATGGCGGAACAGAAACGGGACGAAACACAGCACGTTGTCGAGGCCCTGTCCCCCGAGATCGCAGCACTCTCTGACGACGAACAGGACAACCTGCTGGCACAGGCAGCACGATACAGCTCACTGACCGAGAGCCTACTGACATTCCACAAACCACACTTCACCACCGCAGGACTCGACGACTACACCGTCAAACAACAGGCACGGAAACACGTCCAACAGTTCTACGAAGACCTCGGACTCACAGACTGACCCACTCCTTTCTCTTTTTTCTTCCTCTTCTCCCCCCGTCAGAGATGATACTACGGACGCAGCGGTCAGGACACTGCATCGTTCACCGCGTCCAGCAGGGTGTCGTTCGGATCCCACGAGGTTTCCCATCCAGCAAACCCGCCGTACCCGTTCTCCTGTGCATACGACACTTTCTCCCGAACACTTCGCGGTGACGTGTACGTGATCCACCGGCCCTGGTCCGCGTTGTACAGGTACGCAGCCCCGGCATCGGCATCCCAGTGCTGCTCCCACCCCGACTCTGCTGCCATCGCGGCGACCTCATCATATCCGTGCTCGCCCTCGTACGCATCAAACGATTCATGCAGCCCGTCCCCGTTACTGCCAGGTGGGACACCACTGAAC
>CAZCWR010000064.1:0-1071 GCA_964502455.1 uncultured archaeon
CCGCGCAGTTCCTGTCCTGATTTCTGTTACGGTGTCAGAACATCGGTAAACAGCACGTTCTTGCTGGCCTGCAGGTCCTGCCACAGCGCCTTGATGTTGCTACCGTCACCGTTTAACACCAGAATCTCGATGCAGGCATGGTTCTCCAGGTGGTTGTGGAGCTGGGACTGGATGATACCGCGGTAGTCGTGCAGGATGCCGGAGACGGCTTCCGCATTGCTATCCATGTATTTCACAAGGATGACAGCATCCGAAACCGCTCCGAGCTGCTCCGCATTCTTCGTCTGTTCGATCAGGCTCCGGAGCGCGGTACGGAACAGTTCGCTCCGTCCGGTGAACCCCTGCTCCTGCTCAAGTTTGTTCACAGCGTCAAGCAGCTCGTCATCGATCGATACGCTCACAACAGTCATACACAGCACCTTATTAACAGTATTTATAGTACATCTGATGTTTTAATAATTATAGATATAAAGTTAATAAGATACTGGTGGGGTATGGACAGGTCAGCGTACGTGATGGTGTTTGCCGGTATCGCGCTGCTTCTCGTGGGTGGCGTGACCGTGACGGAACTCACCCAACCATCCAGTACATCAGCGGAGACACAGGTCGTTGCATCGTTCTACCCGTTCTACGACATCACACGGCAGGTGGCCGGTGAGCGGGCGGACGTCTCATCGCTGGTCCCGCCGGGACAGGAACCGCATGCGTTCGATCCGTCCCCGCAGGACATCGCTCATGTATCGAATGCGGACCTGTACGTGGCGACCGGTGCAGAGTTCGGTGAATGGGAGCACCAGCTCCTCCGTGGCCACGACGTACCGGTCGCCGACGCATCCAGGAATATCAGTTTGCTCCGGGCGGAGCACCATCAGGACGATACACATACACACGGTGATGATGGTGACGGCCATCAGGACAGCGAACAGGTTGATCCGCATTACTGGATGTCACCGGATAACGCGATCACGATCACACGGACGGTGGAGGCCGCATTGAAAGAGCAGGACCCGGAAAACGCGGAGTACTACGGGCAGCGTGCCGATGCCTACGTTGCAGAACTGGAGCAGCTTG
>CAZCWR010000064.1:1171-8364 GCA_964502455.1 uncultured archaeon
GCGGAGTACTACGGGCAGCGTGCCGATGCCTACGTTGCAGAACTGGAGCAGCTTGGTCGGGACTATGTGCAGCGGCTCAGTGACTGTGAACATGACCGGATATTGACGGCGCATGCCGCGTTCGCGTATCTTGGGCATGAATACGGATTCGAGCAGGTGCCGTTGCTGGGGCTGTCCACCACGTCGGAGCCGACCCCGCAGCAGGTACAGCGATTGATCACGGAAGCGAAGGAGCACGGAATCGATCACGTGTTCTACGAGGAAACGGTCGATCCCCGCGTATCCGAGACCATCGCGCAGGAAGTCGGTGCGGAAACCTTGGTGCTGGACCCGGTAACCGGCGTAAACGACAAAACATATATCAGTAGTATGCGGCAAAACCTTGAACATCTGGAGACAGCGCTGGGATGCCGATGAGTACGGACGAAACAGACGCGACGAACGCGATCGACGTATCAGACGTGTCAGTGACGTATGGAGATGTTGCTGCACTGGACGGTATAACGGTATCTGTTGAGGACGGTGCGTTCGTGGGGATGGTCGGGCCGAACGGCTCCGGGAAGACGACGCTGGTCCGGGCGATCACCGGACTGGCGGATCCGGACGGCGGCACGGTCACGGTGTACGGGAAAGACCCGGTCGAGGCCCGGGCAGACAACGATATCGGGTACGTGCCACAGACGTATGAGCGGTCCAGCCAGTTCCCAGCTACAGTTCGCGAACTGCTTGCGGCAGCGGATACAGTGGAGGAGGACCGGTATGACATCGATGTGGTGGATGTGCTGGATCTCGACGACGTGCTGGATCAGCAGTTTATTGGCCTGTCCGGCGGCCAGCAGCAGCGGGTCATGGTCGCACTTGCATTACTGAAGCAGCCGCGCCTGCTTATACTGGACGAGCCCACGGTCGGGGTTGACATGCAGACCCAGTCCCGGTTCTACGAGTTTTTGAAGGAGTTGAACGAGGAATACGGGGTGACGATGCTGCTGGTGAGCCACGACGTGGGCATGGTATCGGAATACGCGGAAGAGGTCATTTGTTTGAACCGGGCGGTCTGCTGCCACGGCACCGTGGAGCAGCTCCCCGAGTTCCTGGAGGACGTGTACGGCGAGGGATTCAACGTCTTTACGCACGAGGACCACCACCATGCTTGAGATCGCACTGCTGGAATATGGGTTCATGCACCGCGCATTCATCGGCGGCATCCTCATCGCTATCAGCACATCATTTCTGGGCACGTATCTGGTGCTCCGGCAGCTGTCCCTGATCGGGGACGGGCTGGCGCATGCCTCGTTCGCTGGTGTTGCGTTCGGGTTCCTGTTCAACGTGAACCCGGTGTACGCGATGATCACGGTGACGGTGGCGGCGTCGCTCGGTATTCGTCGCCTCATCAGTAAGACACGGGTGTACGGGGATGCAGCGATCGCGTTGACGTACGCGGCCGGGATGGCGGTCGCGGTCACGGTCATCGGCTACGCCCAAGGCTTCAATGCTAACCTGTTCTCCTATCTGTTCGGCAGCATCCTCTCCCTCGGCACACTGGACCTCCTGATTATTGGCGGCATCACGGCATTGGTCGGCCTGTTCGTCGCATACTACTATGATACCCTGCTGTTGATGGGGTTCAACGAGGATCTGGCGCGACTGCAGGGAACGGATATTGGCCGGATCAACAAGCTGATGATGGTGCTGGTCGCGTTGAGCGTTGTGGTCGGGGTGCGCGCCGTCGGCATCCTGCTGGTCACGGCGCTCATCGTCATCCCGCCCATGACTGCGCTCCAGACTGCCGGATCATTCAAAGAGGCGATGGCGGTCGGTGTCGGTAGCAGTGTTGTGTCGATGATCACCGGCATCACGGTCGCGTTCTACGCCGACCTCCCGGCCAGCGGCAGTATCGTGATCACCATGATCGCCCTGTTCCTGCTTGCCGCAGGGATCAACGCGGTTGCTGATTGACTGCGGGAGAACATTATTCTGAGGCGGACTCGATCTGGAGGGTGACGTGCTGCAGGTCCAGCCGGTCCGTGAGTTCTGCTGTGATCTGTTCCCGTAAGTCTTCGGCCTCGTCCAGTGTCTCGACCGTCATCTCGACGTGGACGGTGCACACGTTGACATTGGAGCAGACCCGCCAGCACCTGATATTATGCGTGTCCGATACGTGTTCTGAGGATTCTACCGTGTCCTGGATGGCATCGGGATCGATCGGGCTGCGCTGCAGGATAATGCCGGTGCCTTCCAGGATGATGCGGCCGGCGGACCAGATGACCAGGGCCGCGATCATCGCGGCAATCAGCGGGTCGATGACGGTAATCCCGGTTGCCCAGACCACGGCGACACCGACTACGACCGCCGCTGAGCTCCCGGCATCACTCAGCAGATGGTAGAACGCGCCTTTCTCGTTCAGGCTCAGGTCACCGCTCCGGTACAGGTAGTAGACGCTTGCCAGGTTGACGATCAGTCCGCCGACCGCCACCACAAGCACAGGGCCTGGGTCCATGGTGACCGGTGCGAACAGCCGGTTGTACGCGGTCCACAGGATCCATCCAGCCATCGGAATCAGCAGCAACCCGTTGAGGAGTGCGGACAGGACCTCGACCCGGTGGAAACCGTATGTCCATCGGTCACGCGCCTCCACGGTCTCTGCGACGTATGCCGCGGCCAGTGCCGTGGCGTAGGCGGATGCATCGAACAGCATGTGGAGTGCGTCACCGACTAGGGCAACGGACCCGAACAGCAGGCCACCGATCAGTTCCGCGGCAAACCCTACAATGTTCAGCCCGGTGACGACCGCAAGCTTCCGGCGGCTCGATGTCTCACCATGGCCGTGTCCGTGATGTTCGTGATCGTGGCCTGCACCCATACACGTTGAATACCGGTTCAGGTATTTAACACCATGGCGACCTGATGGCTGGCCACAACAGATTCAGCGGTACCGTGAGTTGTACGCGGGAGAAAAAGGCTTTAATAGGGTGTAGCCCAACAATGTAGTGATGGTCGCCGACAATCTTCTGCTGGCCGGGTTCGGGATTGTCAGTCTGGTGCTCGGCGGAGTCCTGATCAGGTTCTACCAGTTGATGGAGGGGCGTGTTATCCTGCTTCCGACGGAGGCGGTGATCAAGGAGAATGCGGAACGGTTTGACCTGATGTTATCGCTGACCATCGCGGTCATCGTCACGTTCTTCATCCTCATCATCGGCAACCGGTTCGGACTTCCGGGCATCCGGTATATCGCTGGTGTCGTTGCTATCGGCCATATCCTTGTCACGGTGTACGTGCTGGGAACGTGGGTGCAGGACCTCGGGGGGTGGCGCTGATGAGTATGAACAGCGTGTTCGGCGGTCTCGGTATCCTTATCCTGCTCCCGGTACTGTACTATGTTAACAGCGTCTCCAATAACATGTACTGGTTGAAGAACCAGGCGATGGGCCGCCAGCTTGTTCGGTACCGGTCATGGTTCCTTGCCTGTGGCGGCGGCTGCGTCGTCGGTGGTCTCGGTGTCCTTATCTACGCCGCTGGTATCGAGTTCGTCCCGCTCTGGATCTGGGGGCTTCCACCGATCATCTCCTACATCTCCGTGTTCTACGTCATCCACCGGGCAGTCGCACGGGCAGAATGGCGGGAACGCGGACCGATCGCAGCGGTCGTATAGGTACAACACAGATAGGCGGAACCACTGTCATTCCTGCTGTTGATCGTTGTCGTCCGTGTCCTGCAGGATGGTTGTTCGTGGTCGCCGCCCCAGTTTCTCCATATGTTTTGGGAGCTGGTTCTTGATGAACGGCCCCAGCATGGATCCGATGAACGCGGTGAAGCTCCCGACCCCGACAAGGATAAGTGATACGGTGAACATCCGGGCGACCGTTGTCTCCGGCACGATATCGCCGTACCCGACGGTACTGGTGGTGACGATGGAGTAGTAGAACGCGTCCGGCAGCATCAGGTCCTGTGTGAAGTGGTCGCGCAGCGCATAGGCCCCTGCCGTGCCGTACACCTGTGACCCGATCACCGCGGCAAGTGTTGCCTCCTGCGTCGGAGTCAGCCCGATGTGCCGGTGGAACCGGTTACGGGTCACGATAAGCATAAGCAGCGTCAGCAGTGACACGATGATCAGTGGAAGGGAGAGAACGCTTGCCTGCAGGATGCCCTGGAGGGCGACGACCGGCATCAGCACGACGGCGCTTTTCCAGGCTGCCCGATACTGCCGCCATACACCGATGGTCGCCGCCAGCACCAGGAACCCGGTGAACGCGCCGGCAAACCCTGCGGTCGCCTGCAACCACAGTGGAATATAGGTGCTGAGCGGGCCTTCCACTGTTGTCTTACCGATATGCAGGATTCCTGCGGTGAACGATAGGAACGCCACGGCCGCCATCAGCAACCGGACAGCATGCAACGTATGCAGGGACTGCAGATACGGTACGCCGTCATCGCCCATACCGTGTATATCACGGTTCCATCCTAATATAGGTCGTGTACGTTAATAGGTCGTGCACGTTACACGGTAACCGGTATAAATGAGCAGGTATGTACGCTATGCATGGAGGATACGGCACGGAGTGGAAGCATGGTGCTGCTTGCGCTGGCGCTTGCAGTGTTGGCTGTCGGTCTCCTCTACTATCCGGGGACCGCGGAGAAGATCCTGCCCGGACAGTTCCTGGAGAAGCATCCAGCGTTTGAACCGGTGGAGACCGGACGGGACTGTAACAGGATCGAACAGAACGCGGAGACCGCGGACGAGGTCGCTGAGATGTTCGACATCGATGTGGACATCGCGGATGGCAAGTACCAGACCGCGTGCCTTGACCAGTGCGCGAACAACGATGAGACTGCACGGTTCTACTGCAGCGACAATCAGTTAACCTGTGTCTGCCGCCTGTACGAGGACGCGGGGTGACATGTACGGTACAGATGGTGGTTCCACAGCAGAAGTTCGCCATGATTTTTAATATTATCGTTTGAATCATCTATTATCGGAAAGAACGGTGTAATACAATGGATCGAACGGATACGGCAACGGAACAGCGTGTTGGGCGACGTGACTACCTGACACTGCTCGGTGGCACAGCAGCGGCAGGTATTGCCGGCTGCCTGGGAAACGACAGTACAGGAAACGGGGACCGGGTCGGTAAGGACGAGGACCGGACCGGTCGTGTACCACACGACGAGTTGCCGGATGGGTATGATGGGATACTGCAGGCGTTCGACGGTATCTTCGATGACAGTGTGGCCGCATACAATGATGCAAAGCGGGGAACGCCACCGCGGGAGTTTTACACAGATATCTTCGATGAAGACGTGGACGTTGCCTTCTTCTACAACGAGGATGCTGACGGAAAGGAAGACCGGTACGACCTGCACATTGAGGTGGATACGAACGAGCAGGGAGCATACGCCGATATCAGTAGCTTCATGGACTCGGACGAGACCCGTACCTACCTCCGGAACGACGTGGTTCGATTCGCTCCGTGGGCCGTATATACCACGTTTATCACCAACACCACCGACAAACTTCAGGACCGTGACGCGTACCAGACCGCGTTCGGCGGACTGAACCTGACGATACACGACGCGAACGACAACCAGATCGTGACCGACCTCTCCGCGGACGCGTACCGGGAGGCAGAGCAAACTATCACCGCGATACAGGACGAATACGATGAAGGCACCGCGTTCCGGGTGATGGACACCCTGGCACGGGAAATCGTCCTGCCAAACACGGAACCGGCATTCGAAGCACCTAAGTATCCGAGGGGCTGGAATGTCTAACGACAGGAGGTATGAGGATTAATGGAAATGGATAACGGATACAGGACACAGGACGCACAGATCGGGCGACGCGACTACCTGAAACTTACCGGAGCCGCTGCAGCAGGACTGGCCGGGTGTATCGGCGGTGAGGATGAACTCCCGGACGGGTTCGCCCATAACCGCGATGTCACTGGGACACTGTACGAGAACATACTGTCGGAAGGGTCACGCGGGATGGAAGAAACGGTCGATACTGCGCTCCGTTCCGTGGAGGATGGCACGCGTTATGAGCTCCACGCTGATCTCCGGACAGACCCGCAGGGGCCATATGCCGATCTGGAGCAGGCACTTGAAACGGATCTGGAGGACGTGCAGGGTGATATCGGTGGTGCGCTTGCACAGATGACGTTCTGGACTGTCGTACTAAACCAGGGTCCCGAGAACGTCCTAGATCTTGAGGGAAATGTGTCGGAGGACGAACGGAGCGAGGTGTACCCGGACGTGTTCGGTGGAGAACTTCAGAATAGAGAGGAATACACTGAGGCATTTGACGGCGTACAGTACGAGGTAACAGGTGCAGATGCGGGGCGTATACGCACTGATGTTACCGGCGACCATTACGCGGCGGCACGTGAACTTGCTGAGAACCACGGTCCCTTCCTCGGCCTGCTTGGGATCGCCGAGGGTATCATCTACCCGAACAGTGACCCCTCACTGGAGACAGAACGGTAGATTCTCGGCGTAATTCCCTATGAGGTATCCGTACGATACCGCCGGTACCCGAACACACCGGCGCCGCCGAGCACGATACCGGCAAGCAGCAGGATCATCCCGTACTGTACCGCCCCCTGCCGCGGATACTGGTATGCGTCACGCCTGCCGCTGATACCGGGGATGCCCGGCAGGTCGCCGTCACCGCCGTCGATCTTGATCTGGGCCTTCATCCCTTTCTCCTCGTGTTGCGGAACGCCGCAGTGCACCATCAACGTTTCCCGCTCGTTCGGCAGGATGAACGTCCCGGTCTCCTGCCCCGGCCCGGTGACCTCGATCGTGAACATCCCCATATCGTAGATGTCCATCGGCAACCCGTGGACCATCCACTGGTGCCGCACACTGTCATTGTTGACGAACGTCACGGTCAGCTTGGTGCACGGCTCGAACGTCCACGTCCGCTCGTCGAACGTGAACATGGTGCCCGGGAACTGCTTCGCATGATGCTTCCCGGCATGCACCGTGATATGCTCCTCGCCTGCAATCTCATCACAGCCCGACGGCAACTCATCCGTATTCTCATTCATCACCATCCCATCACCCGATCCCATATCCATATTCATGTCCATGTCCATATCGTGGCCACTGTCCATGTTCATATCTCCCTCCATACCGTCCATCCCCTCCATACCCTTGTCCGTACGATCCATGTCCATGTCGTCCATGCCATCGTC
>CAZCWR010000065.1:0-8269 GCA_964502455.1 uncultured archaeon
GTGCGCTGCCACGACCGTCGTTGTGAACTCGGTCTCGTAATCGTTATCCGGAAGATACAGTAGCTCTGTCATGTGGCACCTCTTCCCACGGAGCGTTAAAAATGGTATCGGTCCAGCAGGCTGATCGCTGTGACAGTCACAGGCCCCGGTCACAGGTTTCATGCGCTGTACCACTGTATCTTCGGCCCACGCAGCGCTGTGGCGGGTTACCGCCATCCCGTTCCTGCAGCGCTGTGGCCTGTTCCAGGCTTCCCTCTGACAGGAATGCGTCCGCATCCACATCTACCGGATCGTATGTGTCCTTGAGGATAGAAAACAGGTCGTCCGCCATGACCGCCAGGTCGTTCATGAACGCGTCCGGGTCCACACCGTCCGTTTCGAGCAAATCCGCGAACGTGTCGCTTGCGTGGTATGCGTCGTCCAGCGGGTCTTCGGCGTACCAGCACATCCGCCCCGTTTTCACGTCCCGGCTATTGTGTAGCGACAGTCCTGCGATCTGCCGTGTGTATTCCGTGTCCGTAGGATGGTCTCGGACGTAGATGTCAGCTTCCTGCGGCTCGTATCGGAGGTCACGTTCAGGGTAGACATCGGACAGCACGTCAACGGCATGGTCCGCCCATTCCTGCTGAAGTGCTTCATGGTCCCGGGTGAACGTATCCGCCTCCTGCGGTGTGGACACCATGTAGCACTCCGTGCTGTCAGGTGCATGGTACCAGGTGAACCCGCCATCCGGTCGTTTCGCGCCACCCTGCTCTCTGCGCCCGCGGATCGGGAACGGCGATTCCTGATGATCCAGCAGGACCACGACTGCCTCACCGTACTCGACAGCCCGATCCTCCGCCTCGTAGACAGCTGCTGCAATCTGCTCGCCCGCGTCGTACACCGCGTCATCCGTTTCCAGTTCGTCCGTGATCGTCACCGTGTATGCGTCAGTCATGTGTCTTCCTCCGTGTTCCGGAATATCCAAGTGTCACTTCGGTATTTCTCTGCAAGATTTTTGGCACTGTGCATCTCGTCCTCCGTCCACGACGACGTGTCGAACTTCTTCTCCTCGAGGAATGCCTGTTTCAGGGCGTCACGGGCGTTGTCGAATGATGCATCTGATTCCTGTGTTACCGACGACACCCGGTCCTTGAAGTCGTCGATCTGCTTGTCCGCCACCTTGTCCTCTCCCGGTGTCAGGAACGTGAACATCTTCTCCGGATCCACCCGGTGCAGGAGCGTACCGCCCACGTACACGACACCGCTGGACGTACGGGCAGTCGCGCCCGAAATCTTGCCGCTGTCCGTGACCACATCATTGATCGGTTCGTACTGTGCATCAATCCCGATCCGTGCCACCGCGTCCGCAACCGTACCGCAGGTTTGCTCATAGATCACGTTCAGATCGTCCGGAAACTGTTCGTCCGGTGCGATCATACCCCACGTAATCTCCCCATCCCGGGTCAGGTACGTGGTACCGCCAGCGCCCTGCCGCCGGACGATCGGCACGTCCGCCTGCTCCGCTTTCTCGATATCCACTTCCTCGGCCACGGTCTGCGTGTAGCCGACGTTGATACAGTCCCGATCCCATCCCGCCAGCCAGATGATGGGGTCACCACGCCCCTGCACGCTGCTGATCGCCACATCGTTCAGCGCCGTCTTCACGTACGGGTCGTAGCGCTGGAACGGGATGAATCGCCACTGCATGGGTCTACATACGGTACGAGGCTTTAAACATTCTTCAATCCCCTGAGCTACCCGTCAATCCTCGTCTTGATTCTCCTCAGACCTGCGTCTGTTCCGGTATACCCAGGCATCGCTGCGGTATTTTTTCGCCAACTGTTCCGCGGCGTCCTGCTCCTGGTCACTCCACCCCTGTTCTTCATAGTCCTTATCTGCCAGGAACGCCGTCCGGAGCGCATCCACGGTATCCTGGAACGGTGCCTCGACCGCCTTGTCCACGGTTGCCACCCGGCCCTGCAGCCATTTGACGGACTCCAGCGTTGCCTCCTTCTCCGGCATCAGCAGTGTAATCACTTGTTCCGGGTCTACCCGGTGAAGGACTGTACCACTGATATGGGTGACGCCGTGTGATTGCCGTGCCCTGACCCCCGATATCTTCCCACCATCCACGGTCACTGCGTGATCTTCACGGTAGGATGCATTGATCTCCAGCTGATCCAGCGCCGTCACCACGATGTTGCACATCGCCTCGTACACCGGGTCCAGCGCATCATCACTCTCGTCATCGCTTGCATCCTCATCATCACGCTCCGGGAGCACAACGTTCCACGTGACCTGTCCCTGCTCCGTTAAATACATCGCCTTCCCCGTATCCTGCCGCCGTGCAACCGGAAGCTCACGGGACTCCACCTCCGCCACGTCCACGGTATCTGCAACACACTGGTCACGGCCCACCGTAACGCACGCACGGTCCCATCCCGCCAGCCAGATGATGGGGTCACCACGCCCCTGCACGCTGCTGATCGCCACATCGTTCAGCGCCGTCTTCATATACGGGTCATAGCGCTGAAACGGGACAAACCGCCACTGCATCAGGAACCACCCACTAATTGTTCCGATCCTGTTCCCGCCGTACCCGTATCGAACGCTTCGATCTCCCGGTCTACCCGCTCCGTCCACTCCAGGGTATCATACTTGTTCGCCGCCAGTTCCCGGGCCTCCTTCAGTTCGCCATCCGTCAGCTCGCCCTCATGGATGGATTTGTCGGTGGCGAACGTATCGATCATCCTGTTCACCACGGTTTCACGGGGGACATCCTGGATGGTTTTGATCGGGCCAACCCGTTTCTCCACGCTTTCGATCGCCTTGTCCGACAGCTTTTCCTCGCCGATTCGAAGCACCTTCAGCATCTTCGGGATATCCATATCGTACGCCATCATCGTATGATGCAGTACCGCGCCAGACCAGCGGGCCTGCGCCGAACCACCGATCTTCCGGTGCTCGTACACGATATCGTTCACCGGTTTGTGCTCTGCCGGCACGCCCAGATCGTTGAGCGCGGTCAGCGACCAGTCCTCCAGTTCCCGGTATGATGCCGTGATACTGTCACTGTCAACGTGGCGTTCCGGCAGCGACAGCGAGTACGTGATCACGTCACCTGGTTCGGTGAACATGGCGCCGCCACCGGTGCTGCGCCGTACCACGTTTACGTCGTGGCGGTCAGCGGCAGACATATTCACCTCGTCGCGGACGGACTGGAACCGGCCGATGACGACAGAGGACTGTGTCCATTCCCAGAACCGGAGTGTAGGCGGCGCCTCACCGGATGCGACCCGGTCCGTGATCACCTCGTCAAGCGCCATATGCATCTCCGGGTCAGCTGCCGTCGGCCGGATGATGCGCCATGCCTCCTCAGACATCCGGACCACCTCGCATCGCTGTCATCACGACCTGTGCCGCATGTACAGGAGCAAACCCGACAAGTTCCATCTCATCATGTGCGCCGGAGATGCGGTCCTGTAGGTCCTCTACCGTACTGTCGTAGGGTGCCCCGGTGAGTGCGGACGACACTGTGTTGATCGCGTCCGGTGGATGGACGAAGAAGTCACCGTGTAGTCTGACGGCACCGATCTCCCCGTCCGTCATCCGGACGTCTGCCCGTAGCAGTTTCCCGTCCGGCACCTTCAGCTCTGCCGTGCCGCCCGGGCAGTCCGCTGGTGTGACCGGTGGTTGGTCGAAGTGGGTGTCAAGGAACTGTTCGATGGATCGGGCTATCGCACGCGGCTCCTCGTGCAGCATCAGGTGGGACGCGTCAACCCAGTTTATATCGCTGTCAAGCAGGTCAGCGAGTTCCTGTACTTTTTCCGGTGTGATAGCAGCATCGTGTTCACCACCGATGACCTGTGACGGGATATCCACATCCGTAAGTGCGTCACGGACATCATATGATACCATGGCGTTGAGTCCGTACCGGAGCGGCCGTTCATCACCGTCCTGCAGCTCGTCCTTCGCCTCGAACCGGAGGAACCGGTTGCCGCTGCCCGGCATGTAGTTCTCCACAATCTGTTCCGCCCACTTCTCCCGGTCCATCTGGTCCAGCTGGTCGAGGAAATAGTCCGGGGACCTGATCTCCGGTTCCGGTGTGGAGGCACAGGTACCGATCAGTACCAGTCCAGACAGGTTATCATACATCGTCGCGTACGTGAGCGCGACCATCCCCCCCATCGAATGTCCGACGATCACCGGCTGTTCGATGGATTCGTGCTGGAGCAGCTGATGCAGATCATCCGCCAGTTCCTCGAACGTATCGTACGGTGTGCACGGTGAGTCCCCGCGGCACCGCTGGTCGTAGAACAGTTTTGGATTGGCGACGTTCAGGAACGTATCGATACGTTCCCAGGACTCCCTGTCCCCCATCCATCCGTGGATGAACACGAGTGGCACGCCCGTGCCGTCCACGTACCGGTACGCAATATCACCTTGTTGGGACATACCACTATATCTTGCCGCGAGACTTAAAGCGGTTCACCCTGCTGTTCTCGGATGGATCCGTTTTCGGTTGGGGCCGGTGTCAGAGCTCTATTTCCGGTGTGTCCGTAACGAACCGGTCCGGAAAGTAGGATGCGATATCGTCTGGATCGATGTCCAGGGCAGGATTCGGCCGATACATGAACTGGAACTGGTATCCACCACTTTCAAAGGTCACCCCGGTTTCGGTGAATTCACCGTATTTCCGTGCGATATGATGTATCGGGCGTTCAGGACCGTAGTCCTCTCCCTGTATCTCACGCCATCGTACCACGCCGTATATAATATCCGGATCGGGACCTGCTCCGTCGCCCGGTATGGAGCCGTCGTCACCCCACTGCGATTCCAGTACCTGCTGTCGGAACTGTACACCCTGCTGTCCATAGGTCTGGTACCGGTCGTCCGGGTGGACCACCATCTGATGGATGCCGTATACCTCGTCGAAATCATCAACGAGATCATGGAACGGTTGCCGCACCTGCTCCGCTGTGTACATGCGGTCAACCCATTCCGGTGTCTGCCTGTACGCAAGATCATAGCCACGCACCGCATCAACGGGATCATCTTCTTCCGGGGCAAGGAGGATCGACAGCATCGATGGATCTTCCTGCATCAGATCAACCGTCTTCTGCGTATCATCCGGAACGTACAGATCCCCCCACAAACTGTCCTCTACACGGGCAAACGTATCAACATCAGCGAGATACTGCCATGGCGCGATCCCCGGATCAACCACCGCCCAGTACCGTTTCTGCTCAGTGTCCTCTCCGCCTGATGTAACTGGCTGCACTGCCTCCTGCATATCACACTGGTAGTTCAACGACATCCCTCCTCTCCCACTGGTATTTCTGCTACAGAATTGCGTAATGCTGCTGATACCTCTGTCGGTGCGTCGTACAGTACCATGTGAGACGCGTCGATCCATGTTACCTGGCAGTTCAGCAGACCAGCAAGCTGCTGGACCGCCGATCGGGGCACGACCTGATCACGTTCTGCACCGATCACCTGCACCGGGACATCCACGTCATTGATCGCATCGCGGACATCGTACTGTTTGATCGCCCGCAGCGAGCTGTACAGCAGGTCATCCTCCGCCTCCATGGCACGCCGCTTCAAAAACCTGCGGACCGCATCGTTCTCCACCGGTACGTGGTCCTCCACCATGCGTTCCGCCCACTGCTCCCGGTCCATCTGGTCCAGCCCCTTCAGGGTATCATCAAGTGATTCGACACGGTGTTCCGGCGTACAGGCACCCGTACACATAACGGACAGCCCGGACAGGTCATCGTACAGCGTTGCATACGTCAACGCGACCATCCCACCCATCGAATGCCCGACGATCACCGGCTGTTCGACGGACTCGTCCTGGAGCAACTGATACAGATCATCCGCCAGTTCCTCGAACGTATCAAAACTGTCGCAGGCCGAGTTCCCGTGACACCGCTGGTCATAGTATAGTTGCAGGTTCGCCACATCCAGACATGCTTCCACACGGCTCCATGAATCCATATCACCCATCCAGCCGTGGATGAACACGAGTGGCGTTCCCGTACCCTCCACGATACGGCAGTTTAACTCCTGCACAGCCATGGATGTACAGGCGCGGCGAATCTTAAAGAACCTTTATCCCAGACACCTCGGTATCATAAGTCTCCGCAACGCCTACCAGCGCTTGACGAGGCAGTCCCATATCCGTGTCGGCAGGAGTACCTTGAGCCGGGGTGCGAGCCATGCTGTCTTGGTGACCGTGTACCGGGCGCGTGGCCGACCTGTCTCAATAGCGTGGACAATGGTATCTGCCGCTTTCTCCGGTGGCGCACCGCGTGACTCCTGCTCCAGCAGGTCTCGATACCGGTCGGCGTACACGGAGTCCGGGAGATAGCGTTTCACCATCTGACGCCCACCTTTGTTGAACCCAGTCCGGATCGGTCCCGGCTCAATCACAACCACGTCCACACCGAACCCCTCCACCTCCATGCGCAGGGCGTCACTGGCTCCCTCCACTGCGTGTTTGCTGGCACTGTAGGCACCCCAGAACGGGCCGGACACCCTACCAGCGAGGGAGGAGATGTTGATGATACGACCCTGATTTTCCCGGAGTATGGGCAGGGCAGCACGGGTCACATTCAGCAGACCGAAGACGTTGGATCGGAAATGCTCCTCAACGACATCCGCCGGTATGTCCTCGATTGCACCGCGTTCCTGTACCCCGGCACAGTTCACCAACACATTGAATGTTTCCTGTTCCACAACCTCAGTGACACAGTCCTCGTCGTACACATCACCATGGTATGCGGTGACCGCGGACGGGAGGTCCTGTAGCGCCTCCCCGTCCCGATCGTATACGATGACCTCGTATCCCTTCTCCAGCAACTGTTCGACCGTGGCCCGGCCGATGCCGTTGGCGCCGCCAGTGATGAAGACCGCGGTCATCCTGGTCACCGTGTTGTAATAGTATCAGAAACGCACTGCAGATGCTCGTCCAGCACGAAGCCACGACCGTACCGGTCGACAGCCTCGTTGCCGGCGGTGCCATTGACCCAGGCAGCCGTACATGCACTCTCAAACGGCGGATTGCCCTGAGCGATGAGGGACGCAGTAATACCAGCAAGGACATCACCGGTTCCACCCTTCGCCAGATACGGCGTACCAACCGTGTTGGTCTCAGTCTGGTCACCGTCCGATATCACGTCGGTCGCACCCTTCAGCATGATGGTGCAGCCCAGTTTCTCCGCGTGGCGTGCCACCATCTCCTTCCGTGCATCCAGATTTGTCGGCGGTGAGACGCTGGCCACTGTCTCGAACTCGGTAGCATGTGGTGTCAACACGATGTTTTTGCGCACCGTATCAGCCACCTCCTTGATGGCGGGAAGCGCGTCGGCATCCACCACCAGCGGGGACTCCGTTAGGTCGAGGATGCGCTGGACCGTGTTCCACGTCTCCGATCGTGTCCCGATCCCCGGCCCTATCACCGCGCAGTCCGCCGACTTGATGAGCGGGACAAGCCGCCCGACATGGTCATCCTGTAGATGCTCCCCCTCCAGCGATACCGGGATCAGATCAAGTGCAAACGAGGCGATATGCGGCGCACTCTCCGCCGGCGCAGCGGTTCGGACAACGTCACAGCCGGCCCGGATCGCTCCCAGTGCCGCGATGGCTGGTGTGTTCAGGTACTGCTCTGAGCCGCCGATTACTACGACTTCGCCGTTTTCTCCCTTCGTTGCATCTTCGTCACGTACTCCGAGAACATCTGGATACGGTATCTGTTCCATACACCAGCTTTGGACGCAGACGTAATAAAGCTTAAATACCAACATGTATTACGATGTATTACGATGGCGATGAAGGTGGCGATCAACGGGTTCGGCCGCATCGGACGATGCGTGTTCCGGGCCGCAGCGGACGACGAGGACATCAACATTGTAGCGATAAACGACCTGGCAGACCCGGACGACCTCCGGTACCTGCTCAAATACGACTCGGTGCACGGGCAGCACCATGGCGTGGCGCTGGACGGCAACCAGCTTGAATACCGCGGGTCGCGTGTCCCGCTCCACCAGGAGGACGATCCAACAGAGCTCCCGTGGGATGAACACGACGTGGACGCGGTGCTGGAAAGCACCGGCGTATTCCGGGACCGGGACGGTGCATCACAGCACCTTGACGCGGGCGCCGATAAAGTACTGATCTCCGCACCGGCGAAAAGCGACGGCATCCCGCAGCTCGTGTACGGCGTGAACCATGACACGTACGACGGGGAGCCGATCGTGTCCAATGCATCCTGTACCACGAACTG
>CAZCWR010000066.1:0-8244 GCA_964502455.1 uncultured archaeon
TGGCGGCCGCAACGCCATCAACTGCCCGTGCGTCGGTCCGGGCCACGACCGTGAACTCGTCGTGCTCCCGGGCGTCTGTTGCGGCCCGTATCTTCTCCACCATCTCCGCCGTCGGAATCAGTGATTTCCCGTCGAAGTGGCCGCACTGCTTGGGGAAGTCCTGGTCCTCGAGGTGGAGCGCGCTGGCACCGGCCTGTTCGTACAGCCGGACTGTGCGTCTGACATGGACGGGGTTGCCGTACCCGGTATCCGCATCCGCGAACACGGGTACATCCACCTTCTCGGCTACGTACTGCACTTGGTTACACATCTCGGTCTGCGTCACCAGTCCCACGTCCGCCAGTCCCAGCTTCGTATTGGATACGCCAGCTCCAGAAACGTACACCGCGTCAAATCCCTGTTTCTCAAGCATCGTTGCACTTAGCGCGTCGTAGCAGCCGGGAACGACCGCGATCGCGTCCTGTTCGATCAACTCCCGGAACCGGGCATGGCGTTCACGAGACATACCATGTCCTTTTTTATCGAGCGTGTATAAATATACGGTATGGTACTGGCAGCGGACCTGGCAGCGTACGCCGATGGACTGTCGTACGAGGACCTTGACGAGGACACGGTCGCGACCGCAACAGATCGTATCCTTGATGCCGTGGCCTGTGGATATGCTGCGCTCGGTGAGGAGCCGGTGGAGCAGGTGATCCGGTTCGCTGCCCGGAAACGTGGAGAGCACAATGCCTTGGTGCCCTGGATGGGGGAACAGTGTAGCGTGGAGGATGCGGCCCTGGCGACCGGGACACTGATCCGGTACCTGGACTGGATCGATACGTACCTGTCAAAGGAGCCGGCCCATCCCTCTGATAACCTGGGGGCGATCCTGCCCGTGGCCGCTGCATACGATTGCAGCGGGGAAGAGGTCATCACGGCCACGGCGCTCGCATACGAACTGCAGTGCCGGCTCTGCGACGCGGCGTCCCTCCGCGCGAACGGGTTTGACCATGTGAACTATGGACTGGTCTCGGCTACGCTCGCATCGGGCACGCTGATGGATCTGTCTGAGGCGGAGCTGGTGGAGGCGGTCCGGATCGCGGTGAACGGGCACGTCGCGTTGCGGCAGGCGCGGGCCGGTGAGCTCTCGCCGTGGAAAGGGATTGCGTTCGCGAACGTGGCCCGGAACGCTGTCGTCGCCTGCCAGCTTGCCGCGAACGGGTTGCAGGGGCCGGCACCGATCTTCGAGGGGACGTTCGGGTTTTTCGAGCAGGTGTCCGGACGGTTCGATCTCGATGTTGACACGTTCGGCGGGAACGGTGGCGCGTTCAGGATCAATGAGACGTATATCAAGTACTACCCGGTGGAGTACCATGCGCAGGCCGCGGTCCACCTTGCGTTACAGTTGAAGGCGGAGCACAATATCGACTGGAAGGCAATCGAGCAGATCGAGAACGAGACGTACGAGGCCGCGGTCAGTATCATCGGCGAGGAAGCGGAGAAGTGGCGGCCGCGGACCCGGGAGACCGCGGACCATTCCATGCCGTACTGTATCGCCCGTGCGTTCATGGACGGGGAGATGACGCTGCGACAGTTCGCAGTGGATAAGGTCCGGGACCAGGACGCGTACGACCTGATGGAGGATATCGACATCACGGAGACCGCGAACTACACGGAGCAGTACGGTGACGCGTTCCCGCATCGGATGCGGGTGGTGACGGATAATGGCACATACCAGGCGGAACTTGAGTATCCAAAGGGTCACCCGGAGAACCCGCTGTCCCGGGACGAGTTACGGCAGAAGCTGGCGGACGCGGCCGGACTGGATACGGGACAGGTCGATCAGGTGTGCGACGCGGTCGATGATCTTGCGGCTACTGATGCGGATGACTTCTACGGGGCGCTCCCCGCACCGTAACGCGATTTAAACATACAGTACAGGGTGAGGGTGATACAGGATGGAAGAGATCGCAACCGATGACGCTCCGGACGCGATCGGACCGTACGTCCAGGCCCGGAAACACGATGGATTCGTGGAGTGCGCTGGCCAGATCGGCCTGACACGGGAGGGGGACCTCGTGGAGGGGATCGAGCAGCAGACCGCGCAGGCGCTGGACAACATTGAGGCGGTGCTGGATGCCGCGGACTGTGGCTGGCGGAACGTCCTGAAGGTGCGCATCTACCTTGCGGATATCGATCACTACGACACCGTGAACGAGGTCTATGCGGACCGCATCGGCGGGCACGCACCGGCCCGTGTCGTCGTTGAAGCTGCTGCGTTACCGGCCGGTGCGTTGATTGAGATCGAGGCGACAGCCGTCACGACCACGGATGACGATTAGCGCTCCTCGATGGGGACGAATTCCTGATCGAGATCCCCGGTATATTCGACACGCGGCCGGAGGATGCGGTTGTCCTCCCACTGTTCCAGCACGTGCGCCACCCAGCCGGTGACACGGGCCATCGCGAACATGCAGGTGTACAGGTCCGGATCGACGCCCAGCGCGCTGTACACGGTACCGGAGTACAGGTCGGTGTTCGGGTAGATCCCTTTCTCACCAAGCCCGTGCTCCTCGACCACGTACGCGCGCAGGGTTTCGATCAGGTCCAGTCGCTCTGATTCGCCGGCCTCGTCGGACAGGTCCTCGTAGATCCGGGCGAACTGTGCACACCGCGGATCCACGTCCTTGTATACGCGGTGCCCGAACCCGGGGATGACCTCGCCGGCCGCGATCTTCGCATCAACCCAGTCCGCCACGTTGTCCGCGGACCCGATCTCGTCCAGCATATCGATCACGGTCTCCGTGGCCCCGCCGTGCAACGGTCCCTGCAGTGCGCCGATGCCGCCGGTGATCGCGGAGTACATGTTGGCCTTGGTGGAAGCGATCGTGACCGCGGTAAACGTGGACGCGTTCATCCCGTGCTCCGCATACAGGATCAATGCCGTGTTCACGGCGTCCTCCTGCACATCGGTCGGCTCCTCACCGTGCAGCATATAGTAGAAGTTGGCCGCATGGGACAGATCCTCACGCGGCTCCACCGGGTCCTCACTGTTCCGCACCCGGTCAAAGTATGCGAGGATGGTTGGGATCTTTGCGATGATCTCGATCCCGTGCTGCCGGTTCTCCTCCACGGAGAACTCATTTGCATCCTTACCGGTCGCGATGGAGGAGACCGCGGTCCGCAGCATGTCCATGGGCCCGGTATCGGTCATGCCCTGGATCAGGTCTTTTGTCGTATCGTTCAGCATCCGGTGGTTCGCGAGTTGGGTGGTGAACGCATCCAGTTCCTCCTGGTCCGGTAGCTCCCCGTACAGCAGAAGATAGATGACTTCTTCATAGGTGGCGTGCTGCGCCAGATCCTCGATCCAGTATCCTCTATACGTTAATTTACCGTCCTCGCCGAACACCCGGCTGATGTTTGACTCATCGACATAGACGCCCTCAAGCCCCTTGTGTATCTCCGGCATAACACTAGTGTGTGCGCCTGGCCGGCTTATCAAGGTTGTGGCAGCTGTCAAAGTAGGGGGTGGGACATCCGGTACGTACCGATTGACCTGCGGACCACAAGATTGATGTACCACGACTGCGTATAGGCGCTGTATGAAGCTGACAGTCATCGGTGCAGGGACGATCGGTGCGGGCGTCGCGTACAACGTGGCGCTCCGCGACCTGTTTGACGAGATAATGATAGTTGATCTAAACGAAGAGAAGGCGAAAGGCGAGGCACTCGATATATCGCATGCAGCCGCCACGTTCTCCGATACACGTATCGTCCAGGGAACGTATGAGGAAGCGTACGGCAGTGACGTGGTCGCGGTCACCGCCGGGAAACCCCGGAAGGAGGGGATGACCCGGGCCGATCTGCTGGAAGCGAACGCAGAAATCATGGCGTCCGTCCATGAGCACGATTTCGGCGACGACGCCGTGTTCGTGACCACCACCAACCCGATGGATGCCATCAACTACACGCATTCCCTCGTGTCTGACTATCCGCGGGAGCGGTTCGTCGGGTTCGGTGGCTGGCTGGACTCTGCCCGCTTCCAGTACGTGCTTTCCGAATATCTGAACGCGGCACCGAGTACGATCGATGGCCAGGTCATAGGGGCGCACGGCGAGACACAGGTCCCGGTATTCTCCCGCGTCACCGTGGACGGTCAATCCGCGGACCTCCTGGACGATGAGAAACCGGAGATCAAGGAGGAGATCAGACAGAGCGCCATGGACGTCATCTCCCGGAAGGGCGGCACACAGTGGGCGCCCACGCTCGGCGTGGCGGAAGTCATCGACGCCATCGTCCGGGACGAGCAGCGCGTCATCCCGTGCTCCGCCATCCTCGACGGTGCATACGGCCACGAGGACATGAGCATCGGTGTGCCCTGCAAGCTGGGACGGAACGGTGTCGAAGAGATCGTAGAATGGGACCTGACTGAAAATGAGCGGGACGCGTTCGACGAGTCCGTGGAAACCCTGGAAGAGATGTGCCGCACCGCAGAGGACCTGCTATGACCACGGTCATCCTGATCGAGGGGGACGGCATCGGTCCCGAGGTCGTGACCGCGGCCCGGCGCTGCCTTGACGCCACGGAGGCGGACATCGAGTTCGTGGAGGCGGCGATGGGTGAGTCCGCGATTGAGGATTACGGCACACCGCTCCCGGATGAGACGGTGGAGGCGGTGGACGAGGTCGGCATTGCGTTGAAGGGCCCGGTGAAGACGCCGGTCGGGTCCGGCTTCCGCAGCGTGAACGTGGCACTCCGGAAGGAGCTGGAGCTGTACGCGAACGTCCGGCCATGTAAATATATCCCGGGCGTGGACAGCCGGCTGAAGGAGCCGGAGGACATTGATCTTGTGGTGGTGCGGGAAAACCTGGAGGACGTGTACGCCGGGATCGAGTTCGAGCAGGGCGAGGACGGTGCGAACGATATGCACCGGTTCCTGCGCGGGAAAGGGAGCGATACCCGCGGCGACAGCGCGTACAGCATCAAACCGATCTCTCGCAGCGGCTCGGAACGTATCATCCGCCACGCGTTCGAGTATGCTGATGAACATGACCGGGGGTCTGTGACCGTCGTGGACAAGGCCAATATCATGAAATACACGGACGGCATGTTCATGGATATCGGGGAGGAGGTTGCAGAGGACTACGGCGTGAAGCACAACCACTTACTCGTCGACAACATGGCACAGCAACTGGTGCTGCATCCGGAACGGTTCGATGTGATCGTGACGCAGAACCTGTACGGTGATATCCTGTCTGACTTGACAGCGGGCCTGGTCGGCGGCGTCGGCGTGGTCCCGTCGGCGAACATGGGGGAGGATACGGCGGTCTTTGCCTCGGTCCACGGGACGGCCCCGGACATCGCCGGTGAAAATAAAGCGAATCCGACGGCATTGATCCGGTCCGCTATCATGTTGCTCCGGCACATCGGCGAGGATCGGGAAGCTGTCCGTCTGCGGAATGCCCTCTACGAAGTGCTCAAGGAGGGGGAACACGTGACCCATGATCTGGGCGGCCCTGCTTCCACCGAACGGATGACACAGGCCGTCATCGACAAACTCAATGGAGAAGATGAGGACGATGAACCGGAAACAGAGGAGGAGATGAAACACGAGATCCGGTCCGCCATCTCCCTCCTCGAAGGTATCGGTGAAAGAGAGGAGGCGAGCAGGTTACGGAACGCCCTGTTTGATGTACTCGAAGAAGGAAAACATGACTCAACGGAAGCAATGACACAGGCCGTCATCGACAGATTCAAACAGGAAGACGATGAGGCAGGGCACAGACCGGATGAAACTGCAGATGTGCAGGAAACCGCGGACAATGACAGGGACGTTGACGAGAACGATGATGGCGCAGAAGATGCGGGATAGAGATGCGGGATAGACCTGCCTCGATCACCTATCGCGTGTCCGGACGGTCTTCAGAGTCCTGATTCGACTGTTTCTGCCGTCGCTGAAGGAGGCTCCGGATAAACCGGATTGCCCGCCGCAGCAGGTGGAAATAGTAGCCGATGACGGAGAGGATCGCCATGATGATGACCAGTGCGAACTCGATGGACAGCAGGCTCAGCAGTGACATATACCGTCACACCGGTACGAAGTATTAAAAATAGTGGTGTGCAGGGATGAGCGGTCTAATGAAGGTGTGCGAAGACCATAAAAGGGTGCCTGTGTCAAGAAGCAGTGTATGCCACTGGACTATCATCGGGACAACAAAGGCAAGATCAGGGTCAAGGGCACAGTTCCGCTTGAGACCGAAGAAGATCTGAGCAAGGCGTATACACCGGGTGTGGCCGAGGTCGTGAAGCGCATTCAGGACAACCCTGACGACGTATACGAATACACGGCGAAAGGCGATATGGTGGGCGTGGTCACGGATGGGACCTCGGTACTGGGTATGGGCGATGTCGGCCCGGACGCATCCATCCCGGTGATGGAAGGCAAATGCCTGCTGATCCAGGAAATGGGGGGTGTCTCCGCGTTCCCGTTGGTGCTGGACGAGACGGACAAAGATCATATTGTGGACACGGTAGAACGGCTGCATCCGATGTACGGCTTTATCATGCTGGAGGATATTGCCTCGCCGAAATGCTTCTATATCGAGGACGCACTGAAGGAACGGCTGGAGATTCCTGTATTTCATGATGATCAGCACGGTGCTGCCATCGCGGTTCTCGCCGCACTCCGGAACGCACTGGATCTCGTGGAGAAGGATATCGAAACGGCCCGTATCGTCATCATCGGTGCAGGTGCCGCCGGCATCGGTACCGCGAAACTGCTAACGGCGGCAGGCGCTGAGAACATACTGATGGTGGACAAGCCAGGCATCCTTCACAGCGACATGGACGACTTGAATGACGCGCAGCAGGCGATCGTGGAAGAGACCAACGTTGAGAACGAGACTGGGACGCTGGCGGATGCAATGCAGGACGCGGACGTGATGATCGGGCTGTCCGCTCCAGACATCGTGTCAAAGGACATGGTACGCAGCATGAACGATGATGCGATCGTGTTTGCCATGGCCAACCCGGACCCGGAGATCATGCCGCAGGACGCGAAGGATGCGGACGCATACATTGTGGGGACGGGCCGGTCCGACTTCCCGAACCAGATCAACAATGCGATCGTGTTCCCCGGCATCGTCCGCGGCTGCCTGAACTGTTATGCGGCTGACGTTAACACGAAGATGCAGCTGGCAGCCGCCAACGCCATCGCCGACCTCGTGGACGATCCGACGCCGGACCGTATCATCCCGTCGTCGCTGGACGAGGACGTGGTGGACAAGGTGGCACAGGCCGTCACCGGGACAGGACAGGACACCGGCGCATGCCGTATTATATAAAAACATCGACGCAGGTGGAACAGATATGGATGAAGACGTGATGGAGAAGTACCGGGAAGCAGGCCGGATCGCACGGGAGGCCCGTGAAAAAGGCGTAAACATGCTGGAACCGGGAGCAACGTTTGAAGAGATCGCGGAGACTGTGGAAGGCTTCATCCGTGACGAAGGCGCGAAACCGGCGTTTCCCGTCAATATCGCTGTGGATGACGTGGCAGCACATTACACGCCGTCCGTGAATGATGATGCCACGCTGTCGGCGACGGACGTAGTCAACATCGACGTGGGCGTGCAGGTGGACGGGTACATCGGGGACACGGCCGCGACCGTGGATCTGTCCGGCGACCACGCAGATCTGGTCAAGGCGTCTGAGGAGGCGCTGCAGAACGCGCTGGATATCATCGAACCCGGGCTGAACGTGGGTCGGATCGGAGAAGTGATTCAGGACGCGATCGAGGGCTATGGGTTCAAACCGATCCGGAACCTGAGTGGTCACGGCGTGGACCAGTACGTGCAGCACGCCGGCAACAGTATCCCGAACATCGCGACGGACACGGATGAAACCCTGGAACACGGGCAGGCCATCGCCATCGAACCGTTCGCCACGACCGGCGCCGGCGAGGTCAAGAACGGGAAACAGGGCAACATCTACCGGCTGGAGAACGACCGGGCGCGTGGCCGGATGGAACGCAAGGCATTGGGCGAGATCAAGAACGAGTTCCGCTCCCTGCCATTCGCCTCCCGCTGGATCAGCAGCGTCCCCAAGCCACGCGTCGAGACCACGGTGTCCAAGCTGGCACGCGGCGGGAATCTCCACGCCTACGACGTGCTGAAGGACAAGGAAGGCGGCCTCGTCACGCAGAAAGAGCATACCGTACTGGTCCTGGACGATCCGATTGTGACGACACGGGACTGAACCGTC
>CAZCWR010000067.1:0-3463 GCA_964502455.1 uncultured archaeon
ACTGAACTCCTTCCCGTACAATCCGGCCATGACCACGAGATCCTCCGGGGCAATGCCACCGGTCTCCACCCAGTCCGTCAACGCCTGCTCCATCGACGGTGATCCATGGGCCGGCGCATCGTGCCGCGTCATACTCGCCCATCCTCCCGACATCTCGAACGCCATGATATACCACGTATCGATGTACTGGTCCATCTCCGCCGTCGGCAGCTCCTGGATCTTTTCCTGCTGGTGCGGTGCCGCATAGTTCAACGCATACTCCCGGCCGTCCTGCTCCTCCGCCGCATCCAGATCGTTCCGGACCGCTTCCAGCAGCAGGACCACGTTATCCACGTCCTCCGCACGGTGCACGTTGCCCTCGGCACCACCGCCGGTCGGATACTCCCAGTCAATATCGATCCCATCAAGATTGTACTGCCGCATCAGCGATACCGCCGTCTCCGCGAACCGCTGCCGGTTCTCCTGCGTACGGGCCGCATCCGAGAAATACGTCGACCCAAACCAGCCACCCACTGTCAGGTAGATCGGTGTATCCGCCGCCGGACCACCCTGTTTCAGGTCACGGAACGCCGCCAGCATATCATCATCGACTTCCTCATTGAACACGACCGATCCATCCGTAGACGGCTCCACCGAAAACGCGGACACCGAATCATGCTTCCCGAACGACACCTCCTCCGGCAGGTACCGGTCATTGTACTGCGCCCAGCTCGGATAGAATCCATGCACCCGGAACGCACTCGTACCGTCTCCATCCGTATCATCTGTGCCGTCCCCGGTACCATCATCAGTACCGTCGCCGGACCCATCACCGGTCCCGTCATCAGTTCCATCGTCTGTGCTGTTCGTGTTATCTGTTCCATCGGTATCGTTTGTTCCGTCGCCGCTGCCGTTCGATCCACCGAAGTCGTCGATCGGTTCGGGTTCGTAGTCTGGTATATCCGCGTTGCGTGGGACGCAGCCGAACCGGTCCGACATGTTTACGTCCGGCCGGCATTTCATCTCACCCTGACAGGTGCACGCTGCATCCATACAGTCATCCCCCTGTACCGGGTCACATACCTGGAACCGTGAAATCCGTACTGTCCCCGCCTCGTACCGCACCTTGACCGTCACCTGCGTCCCGTTCCGCAACGACTCCATCGCAAACTGCTCATCAACATTATCCAGCGCACCCACCAGCGCCGAAACGTCCTCCTCGGCCACATCTTCCTCGGGTGTGACGGTCACCCGGAAACAGTCCGTGGTCCGCGACGACTGGCCGCCATCACCTTCCGACCAGCACCGGTCCGTCAGGTCCGCAAGATGCGCCGCCACCTGCCCGGTATCTCCCTCAGCCACCTGCTCACCACCCACCGGCAACCGCAAGTCACCGATCATCACCGCACCGCCACTGACAAAAACAGCGATCAACCCGATAATACCGACAAGAAACACCATCGACGACGTCTGCTCCTCACCACGTCGCATCATCACGTCCCCTGCGTCACCGTCATCAAGATGCAGCATAACACTGCACGCGTACAGACAGGATATAAAACTAGTCACTATCTGACCCTAAAGAAACCCTAGGCTCCGCCGCACGGCGGAGAGGGCGAAGCCCTCATTGCGCAATGCGAGCGTCGCAGCGTTCCAGAGGAACGACTGCTCGAACATCGTTCTTGTGAGAACGATGTGATAACCGCATGGCAGGACCCGGATTTGAACCTTGAAACCCGATGGTTTCTGCAGCTATCAAATCCGTTCAGAAATGGCAGGACCCGGATTTGAACCGGGGGCAGAGCCTCCCAAAGGCCCTATGTTCCCACTACACCATCCCGCCACGTAGCAGTATTGTCCACCAGAGCCAGTTTTATATATCACAGGACATAAATTATCCTGCATGGGTCGTGGGAAGGTTGTATTACTTGTATCCGCTGTTGTTTTTATAAGTCCAATCGTTGCGGGGGAGCATTTTGATGTCTCCGTTGATGTGCCGAACAGTATTGTCGAGGCGGATGGCGGTGAGGCGTTGCTGTTCAACGTGACCGTGGAGAACAACGGCGAGACAGAGGACGAATTCACGACCCATATCTGGACGGCGAACACCTGGTATAACGGCCCGTATCCCCGGACACTGTACCTTGACTCTGGAGAGACCGGGAGTTCGTTGATCTATGTGAACCCGAACGAGGACGCGGTGGCGAAGCGCCGTGGCGTGGAGATCACGGTAACATCCGGTGAGGGCGAGAACGCTGTGAAGCGGCCGTCGTATTATCTGCAGCAGGACAAGGATTTGCTGATAACGGCGTTCGATGTTGACGGTGAAACGTATGACCCGGGTGAAACAGTGCGTGTGACGGCATCGATGAAGAACGTGGTGAACCGGGATCTTGACCGGAACGAGTACCGTGCCGTGTTCAAGCTGGGGGATATGACTGAGCAGACCGGGATATCCAGCCTGTCACCGGGGCAGTCGGACACTGTATCGGCCGAGTTCACACTTGGGCAGTTTGATTACGGCCGGAAACGGCTGGTCTTTGAACTGCAGGACATGGAGGACCGCGTCCACAGTGAGCGAACTGCCCGGATCCGTATCGCGGAATCGGAACGGATCGAACGGTACCAGAACCGGGAGTTCAACGGCGTATCGGATACACGACAGGTGACCGCAGAAAACCTGGGGAACGCGCCCTCCGAGGACACGACCGTATCAGCGTCAATCCCATCATACCTGTCATACTTCGTGTCTTACGACATGGACCCGGCAGAGTCCACGACACGGGACGGGATCACAACGTACACATGGAATCTGGGAACGCTGGCCCCGGGCGACCAGCAGACAGTCACGTACCGTATCAACTACTGGGTGCCTTTAGCTATTATTGCCGTCCTTCTCGTTACAATCGCCATCACAATCTACGAGCACCGGCGACCCACCATCACGAAGAAAACATTCCAGAAGCACGGCAACCACTCCGTCCACCTCGTCGTTGAGAACAACTCAGGCAAGATTATGGACAACGTCGTGGTCCGTGACTTCGTCCCCGGTATCGCCTCCCTCGTCGAAAAGTTTGACGCATCACCGCCGGAAAAAATCCGGAAAGGCGAGGAAGGCACAGAACTGGAATGGAAACTGGGCAGAATCAGCCCCGGCGAAGAACGCATCCTCACCTACCGCGTCTCCCCACAGGTCGAGGTCGAAGGCCACGTCACCCTCCCAGTCGCCCGACTCGAATACAAGACCGGGAACAGGGAAAAGACCCGCCACTCCCACCACACCACCGCCGACTTCACCTGAAACCGGTGCATCCCCAGAAGATTATTTAAGAATAGTGCGTCGTTATAATGACGAACCGCTGGCAACACGACACAGCCATTCACTACTATCCCGCCTTAGTCGGCCGGCTCCTGCTTCAGGTGGCGGCCGGAGAAAACGGTTACCCGTTTTCGTGGTAACACATCCCGCCTTAGCTCAGTCACG
>CAZCWR010000067.1:3563-8118 GCA_964502455.1 uncultured archaeon
GGAGAAAACGGTTACCCGTTTTCGTGGTAACACATCCCGCCTTAGCTCAGTCACGCACCTTACCGGTGCTCAATGAGCCAAGGCATTCATACATCCCGCCTTAGCTCAGCCTGGCAGAGCGTCCGTCTGTAGTTCCAGTCGGGTGCAACCCAATGGATTGCCAGTCAACGGATGGCCCCCCGTTCAAATCGGGGAGGCGGGACTATCATAACTGTACTCGATTAGACGGAGACGAAAACGCTTCGAGTTTTCGAATCGTTCAAATCGGGGAGGCGGGACTCTCTATCTTCCCCGATTTTCGGTCCTCGCATCTGCTACGCAGAATCTCAGGGTTCAAATCGGGGAGGCGGGACTACTCCCTTATTCTCAAGAACACGCGCTCTAGAACATGCCTGCATTTTCGGAGGGGAGGCAGGACGTTTCTTTTTCTACTTTCTCTCGATGTACGGAGGAAACAATCTCCCTCTTTTTAAATACTGGTGTGAATAGGGGCGTATGGCCGTTCACCGTGGCAGTGTAAAGAGTACCGGAATCGCGGCAGCATTGATTCTGCTGAATATCGCGGTGATCGGTGCGCTTGGCCTGTTTTCGGCATCGACCACGTTGTTGAATCTACTGTTTTCGGTACCGATCGTTGGTGTGCTCGTGTACGGTGCGGTGATTTCTGCCGGTGCCTATCTGTCGGAGCGTGGTGTTCGGAAGGATAATCTGTCCCTTGCCGGTGGCGGTGTCGTCCTGCTGCAGCTGGGGTATGGGCTGTTCGGTGGCGGTATTCTGGGTGCCGCGGTGAATCCGGCGTTGTATCCGGTCGTCCTTGGCGTGACAGCTGTTGTTACGCTTGTAGTTGCGCTCGGTGCGGCGGCGCTCGTGTTCTTCACTAACCGGGATTTCTCGCGGTGGCGGTCCTACGCCGGGTACGCGTTCCTGGGGTTGCTGGGAACGGCGCTGATTGGGTCGCTGGCGGCACCGGTGTTGATCGTGGCGTTTCTGCTGGCGTTTGTCGGGTTCTTCATGCTGCTGGTGTATGAAATCTGGGCGACTACGCAGCGACCGGAGCACGTGGTCCGGAACGGTATCGCGGTGTATACCGCGTTCATGGGACTGTTTGTGCACGTGCTGCAGCTGGTGATCCGTGAGTACCTGCGGCGATAACAGCCGATCAGGGTATATCCTGTTATACACGGCGGCGTGCGGCGATACAAAGATTATTTAATGCACTGTCGCGGTACAATACCGTATGGATCGTTCTGACCAGCTGTATATCGGTCTCATCATTGCAGGATTTGTCGTATCACTCGGGGGGCTCGCATTGCTTCATCCGGGGCTCGAGGATCCTGTAGAACATGCCGAGGGGACGATCGCACCCTACCATTATACGGTGTCCGGGGAACGGTACACGGCTGATCCCGGGACGTTCCGTACGCTGTGCCTGGGACGGGACTGTGTGCCGGGACTGTATGACCGGAAGATCACGTTCACGCCGGTTGATGCGGCGGATGAGTGGCTGCAGGACGGAGACCTCGTCATGACTGTGAAACTGGACGGGAACTGGTACGCGTTCCCGCTCCGCGTCCTACAGCATCATTTTACCGCGAACACAGTCGTGGCGAACCAGCCGATCACTGTTACGTATGATCCGTATTCAGGCCATACATCCGTGTTTTCCCGAACGGTGTCTCCGGAGTCATCGTTCGCCGATATCACCCTGTCCTTCGGGTTCTCCGGCCAGCACTGGAATGGGAACATGCTGATGGCCGACCAGAAGACAGGTACGTACTGGAGCCAGTACACAGGAGAGGCCGTGTACGGAGAATACACCGGCACACAGCTCGAACGAATCCCTTCCAACGTCGCCCGCTGGAGTCTCTGGCGGGAACGGTATCCGGAGAGCAGTGTGATGGCCCGGCCAGATACGATATACAACCTGTCACGGTACGAGGAGAACCCTTACACCCCGTACCGGTCCACACGCGATGTCCCAGTCGATACCTATACTGACGACACACCACTGCACCCAAAGGACGTTGTGTACGGTATAACTCGCGGCGGTGCAGCAACGGCATTTCGGGAACCTGCTGTCCACAGTGACAACGTGGTACAAGATGTGGTCGGGGACACCCCGGTCATGATCGTACAGGACGATCACACCGGCATGATCTACGGATTTGACCGCCGCATACAGGGTGAACCACACAACTTCACGTACAACAGTACCGGCAACGTCCTCCAGGACACGACCGGGAGGGATTGGACGGTAACTGGAGCACCCGTTACCGGAGCATCGAACCAGCAGGCACTGCAACAGATCGACCTGTCCCGCATGTACTGGTTCAGCTGGCACCTGTTCCATCCGGACACCACCTACTACCAGCCCTGAACGGGTACTGCGGCAGTCATCAAAACGACACCCTCCTCCATGCTGGAAACATTTATCAACGCACGGCCGAACAGTGGTACCATGCTTGAAGACGGAGAGGACGCCCCATCCTTTTCGGGGACAGACCAAAACGGTGACACCGTGAAACTGTCAGATTTCCAGGGACAGACACTCGTCCTCTACTTCTACCCGGAAGATGCCACACCCGGCTGCACGAAGGAAGCATGTTCGTTCCGGGACAGCTACGAGATATTCCAAGAACACGGTATCGCCGTGGTCGGTGTCAGCGCGGACGATGCCGAATCCCACAAGGAGTTCGCGAAGATGCAGCGTCTCCCGTTCAGTCTGATCGCTGACCCGGACCGGGAGATTATTGATGCATACGACGTCCGTGGCTCACTGGGAAAAGCCAAACGTATCACCTACATCATCAACGATAACGGTGTGATCGAACATGTCTACCAGAAGGTCGACACCGAAACCCATGCCGAGGACATCCTGACAGACTTGAACGTATAACCTGTTCGTTCATATCTTCCCGCACGATGTATGCTGCCGCAGGATATGTGTCGGGCGGGACTGCTCACGAAACTGGCAGGATCACATACCACCTACTTACCGTGTCGTCACTGGAGTTCGTTCATCTTCTGTTCGATCTGTGACTGGACCCGGTCCAGGCTCTGTTCGTGTTGCTGGACCTGCTGGACGGTGGTTTGCAGGCTTTGCTGCATGTCTCCCGGTGCGTCACGGTATACCTGTTCCATGACGATTCGGGTCTGCTGCAGTTTGACCTTGCGCTGTTGTGCCTGTACCTTAATCCCTTGCGCATCGATACTGACAGAACCATCCGGCCCCTGCACATCGATCTTGCCATCTGTGATGGATACCGAGCCGTCCGGCCCCTGCACATCGATACCGTCACTCCCGATATCGACCGACCCGTCCGGACCACGGATCTTGATATCGCCACCACTGATGTCGACCGACCCGTCCGGGCCGCTGATACTGATATCGCCGTTGCTGTTAATATTGACGTTCTTGCCACCGGCCGTTTCAACAGATATCTGTGACTGTTTCTCGACACTGGTAGAAAGTTTCTTCACACGTTCCGAGGTGGCCTGATCGCGTTCCTGCAGATCACGCATCTCCGAGGCACGCTCGAACGCTACATCGCTCGGATCCTTCCTGTTCAGGTTTACCATCATGTCATCGAATGCGGTATCAATACCGTGCAGTGGACTGTCCGCCTTGATCGTTCCAGGTTTGATCTCCACATCAGTGCCCTGCGCAGTGGCAGGAACAACAAGTAACAGTACAGCGATAACACCCGGTACCAGCAGTGTCTGTCTCATATATATCATATTGGACACATCCAGTTATTAAGTCTTAGGATACGGGCAGAAAACGGTGTACTGCTTCATATATTACCGCCGATTCCGCACGGCAACCACACCGATGAATGCGACCAGCGTACCAAACAGTGCAACGGTGACCCAGGTATACGACGATCCCGGTGATTCTTCCGGTTCAGTGATCGCTATTTCGTGGGCGGCGGTTTCCCCACGTGTCACCCAGTCCAGTGCTGTTTCGACCGTGTACGTTCCCGGTGGAACATCGGCATCCATCCAGGCCTCGAACGTCTTTGACTGGTTTGGTGCAAGGGTGTCCCCGATACGACCAAGGTCTTCGGTCCCGTTCCCACGGTGCACCACCGGCCGCACCGACACCGGGACGGTGACCGTGCCCGTGTTCTTCACCCGGACCGCGATGCGGGTACCCGTCCCCGGCACGCGGTCCGCCGTGACATCCGTGACCGTTGCTGCACGTGTTACGTTTCCCGGTACCTGGAACGAGAAGATGTGCTCCGCAGCCGTTCGCTCCTCCCGTGACTGTCCCTGCTTCCAGTCCGTCCTGAACCGGATGACACCGAGCCGGTACCCCGGTTCCGCATCCACCGGCACATCAACCCGGTACGTGGCCTTCGCGTTCGCATCGATCAACCCGGTATTCGACTCGAACGTGGTCAGCTCCTGCAGTACCACCGCCGGTGTTTCGACGGCGACCCAGTCCTCGATCGGTTCGTGGGACGCTGTCTCTGCCGCGAACCGGTATGATCGCTGCTGTTGCCGTGTGAACTGCTGTCGCTCCGGCGGGTAGTACTGGACCGTCACGTTGTCA
>CAZCWR010000068.1:0-7712 GCA_964502455.1 uncultured archaeon
TCCACCCGCCGCCCACGCCGGTCCCTTCCTTGACCGCAATGGCGGCGGACACGTTCTGCAGGAGCGGATCGTCTGCCGGCGGGTCTGGTTCGCCGCGGACACCGATCCCGCGGCCGGTGAAGGAAACGTTTGCCGTGCCCACGTTCATGTTCTGCACCGTGTTCGTATCAGAAGCAGCGAAGGCTTGCTGTTCGTACGCCCATCCGACCCCGAGTGGGTTACCCCGCACCGTGTCATTGACGAACAGGTTGTCCTTGACATCAGGGCTGAGCCGGTATCCGTATTCAGATCCTGTGTAATGGATTGTATTGTTCTCGAAGCGGTTGCCGGATATCCCCAGGCTCCCTGCTGACATGACGACACCACGGTCGGTGTCGAGTACGTTATGCGCGACGTGGCTATCATGCATCGAATTGATGCGTATCCCGTTGTCGTCCTGTACATGATTATCCACTACCCGCATCCCCGTTGGGCCACCAGAAAACTCCATACCCCAGCCGAAGGTATTGTTCTCTGTGTGTACCCCCTGGATGGTCCCGTTGTCCGCATCACTGACCAGCACCCCATGCTCCCAGTCGGTCACCGACACGTTCCGCACGGTCACGTTGTTCACGTCCTTCATCCGCACTCCGTTCACGGGCTGTGTTCCACCACTGTTCGCACCGTCAACCAGATAGCCGTTCCCGTCGAACACGATGTCAGATGCATGAATGTCGATACAGGTATGCACGGCCGCATCCAGGATATCATTCACCAGTTCGTACTGCCCGGACTGGTTGATCACCATACACTGGGAAACTGGTACAGACCCTGTATCGTCATCAGAGCCGGTATCCATCTGCTCACCGAACACGCCGACCGTCTCCGGTGCCGTCGTGAACCCGGTCAGGTTGGCCCGGACCTCATCCAGCGTCGGATATACGGTCGAATCCGTGGCCGGGAACCACGATCCGTTGTATCGGTACGTTGCCAGTGTGGTTTCGTTCAGCCCCGGCACCACATATGGATCATAATGGAGGGTCAGGTTCAGCACCGAATCCGTGTCCGTATAAGAGGTGTTAAGGAACTGGTCAACACCGGTCGTACCGGCCGGAGCAGTTGGTGGTGACGGTGCCGGACCGATCGCGCCCTCATAGGCAGTGAACGAGGCTCGGGCCGTCGGCAGGGTCACGTTGACCCCGGTCGTGTTCGTGGCACCGTCCGCGGCACGGACCGCCCAGTCCTCGCTACCTGTTATCACGGTGTCCTGGACCAGTACGTCGCTGACCGACCCGTTTGCCGTGATACCCTGCGGATTACCGGTGACCGTACTGTCCGTGACCGTCGTACCGGACACCTGGAACGCCACGTCGACGCCTGTTTCACTGTTATCGGTTATGGTCGTCTGTTCGATCCGATCATCCATGCTCCGGTGCGCGACCCGGACACCATGTTCATTGTTCGTGACCGTACTGTCCGTGACTGTGTTGCCGCGCGACTGATCCAACACAATGCCGTACGCATCATTATTTGTTGCTGTACTGTCCCGTATCACGGTATCGTCGGTCAGCCGGGTGAACCTGATGCCGACAGTGTTATCCGTCGCATCAACTGTCTCCACCGTTCCCTTGTTTACGGTCCAGTACGTAATCCCGTCGTCCCAGTCCGATACGGTCACGTTCCGAACAGTGACATTAGGGAGAGCAGTGGTGTCGGAGCCGTCCGCGTTCACGAGCACGCCGGTCGTGTCCGCACCGTTTACGCCATCGATCACGTGGCCGTTCCCATCGAACGTGACGTTCCCTGCGGTGACGTTGATACAGGACGGTGCCGTACTGTCCGTCACATCCGCCGTCAGTGCGTAGCTGCCGGACGCGTTTATCGTGGTGCAGCCGTTGACCGGTGTCGCGGCCGCCCCTGCAGTGCAACAGACGAGAACAAGCAGCACCGTGAGAACCAGTGTTCGTACCAGTGATATCCACTCCTGCCTGTATATACACACTGTATCTTTTATAATACAGTGTCTTTTTGCGGCGTGACTCGACAACATTTGTTGGCTTCAGGCAGTTACCGACCTCCGAGACCAATATGTACTTTCTTTAACCAGCGCCACGTGTGGTGATGCATGGATCTTGACCGGGTGCCACAGGTCACGAAGTATCTGTCCACGACGCTGCTGGTCCTGTTCCTGGGCCGGAACATGGTATGGCAGTTTCTGCCGATCTACTTCGAGCAGACGATCGACAGCGTGTTCCTGATCGGCATCCTCGTATCGCTGCCGCCACTGGTCACATTGCTGATGGACATCCCGACCGGGAACCTGGTGCAGCGCGCCGGGGAGCGGATCGTACTGTTCCTCGGGTTGATCATGCATGTCGTGCCGGCGGCACTGTACCTGACCGCGCTCCCTGTGTTCCTGGCGCTGGGCAAGGTCAGCGAGGGCGTCGCCAAGTCGTGGATGTGGAGCGCGGGCTGGAGCCTGTCCATGAAACGTTCGGCGGAGGAAAACGAGTCCCTGTCACTGTCCCTGTTCCTGCTGGGCGTTCACCTCGCTGCCATCCTCGGGCCGGTCATCGGCGGCTACCTGATCACAGGATACGGATTCTCACTGGTACTGTGGCTCTGGGCCGGGTTCGGTCTGCTCGCACTTCCACTGTACTATTCAACTGTGGGCATCCAGTCGGAGAACGGATTGCTATCGTCCGCGGAGGAGCTGCTGCACCGGGACACGTACGAGAACGATATCGCGCATCTCCGGGAGCACTGGGGCCACATCAAGCTCCCGCTGCTGCTCATCTTCGTCTACTCCATCGTGTTCTCATTCTTCTGGATCGCGGTGCCGCTGACGCTGGAGGACCTCGGTGCAGACTTCATCCCGATGGGCCTTATCTTCGGGGCTGCCGCGTTCCCAGCCGCATTCCAGTTCATCCTCGCAGAGTGGGCAGACCGGGTCGGCAAACTGCACACGGTCATCGGGACCAGCGCCCTGCTCGTCCCCATCCTGCTCCTGATGGGTGCAGCGGACCGCATTATACTGGTCGGTATCCTGTTCCTCGCGGCCCGCATCCTAATGGCAGGCATGCAGCCATGCATCCATGCTTTATTCGATCATAACGCACCGGAAGACGTGGAGAGCGAACTGGTCGGATTCCTGGAGCTGATCAAGCACTCCGGGCAGACCATCGGCCCGTTCATGGCCGGCACGATCGCCTCCCAGTACAGTATGCACACCGCGTTCTACGGCGCCGGTTTTATCACCCTCCTGCTGCTGGTCGCATCCCTGTACGCAGAACGTGCCAGCCGCACCGGTACGTTCGAGAAACTGTAACGTAAACCAATTTTAAGCAGCAGACCGATACACAGGTATGGTCAGAGCAGTCGTGGCACTCGGCGGGAACGCCATCCTCCCAAAGGACGCAGAGGAATCCAAGGAAACAGAACTACAGGCGATACAGGACACTGTGGAACATCTCGCGCCGGTTCTCGACAGATATGATACGGTGCTGACGCACGGGAACGGGCCGCAGGTCGGCACATTATTGTTGCAACAGCGCTACGGTGACGCGGTGATGCCGCTGGACGTGCTGGTGGCGGAGACACAGGCCCAGATCGGGTACCTGCTCCAGCAGGAACTGCAGAACCACGACATCGACGCGGCTACCGTCGTTACACAGGTCAAAGTGGATCCGGACGACCCATACCTGGACGAGTACACGAAACCAGTGGGTCCGTACTATACAGAAGAGGGGGCTGCGGAGAAGACGTTCGAGACGAAGCAAGTGGGCGAGGGGAAACGCGCGTACCGCCGTGTTGTGCCATCGCCGACCCCAGAACACATTGTGGAAACCGGACAAATCCGCGCGCTGCTGGAACATGGCACAGTCCCGGTTTGTGTCGGCGGTGGCGGCGTCCCGGTGATCGACACGGCAAACGGACTGGAGGGTGTGGAGGCAGTGATCGACAAGGACCGGGCGTCCGCACTGCTTGCCAGGGAACTGGACGCGGAACTGCTCGTTATTTTGACGAACGTGGAGTACGCGTACCGGCACTATGGCGAGGAGGACGAGGAGCCGATCGGTGCCGTATCCGCGGATGTGTTACAGGACGACCTGGACAATGAGGCGTTCGGTGAAGGCAATATGCGGCCGAAGGTGGAGGCGTGCATCAGCTTTATACATACCGGCGGTAAACAGGCTATCATCACGACGCCGGATCGGCTGGAGGATGCACTGAATGGTGCGGCCGGGACGCGGGTGACGCAATGATGAAGGATTTGATCGATATCAATGACCTGACGCATGAGGAGATCATGCAGATTTACCGGATGGCGGACGAGATGCAGGAGTACCCGGAGAGCTATTACAGTGCGCTGGAGGACCGGACGTTGCTGATGCTGTTCGAAAAATCCAGTACACGGACCCGGATCTCGTTCGAGGCCGGGATGACACAGCTGGGCGGGCACGGGATCTACTTCACGAAGGAACATTCTCACTTGACACGCGGTGAGAGCCTGAAGGATACGGCAAACGTGGTTTCCCGGTATACGGACGCGGTCATGGCCCGGCTATACGACCACGAGGACCTTTTACAGCTACAACGGCACGCGGACATCCCGGTCATCAACGGGTTGACGGACCGGCTGCATCCGTGCCAGGCACTGGCAGATCTGTATACGCTCCGTGGAAAGACAGAGGACGTGTCAGACCTGACCGTGGTGTTTGTGGGGGACGGAAATAACGTGGCGCATTCGTTGATGCAGGCCTGCGCACAGCTGGGGACGGATTTCACCATCTCCTGTCCACAGGGCTACGAGCCTGATACGGACCTGATCCAGCAGTCGCGGGAGATTGGTGAGGAGTCCGGATCAACGGTCAAGGTGGTGCACGATCCGCATCAGGCAGTCCGGAGTGCAGATGTGCTGTATACAGATGTGTGGGTGTCGATGGGGGACGAGGACGAGCAGGATGAGCGGCTGCGACGGTTCCGCCACTACCAGGTGGACCGGGATCTGGTGCAGACCGCCGGCAACCCGTACGTCATGCATCCGTTACCGGCGCATCGCGGGCTTGAAGCAACGTCCGAGGTGCTGGATTCAAAGAGTTCAATCATCTACGATCAGGCGGAGAACCGGCTGCACGTGCAGAAGGCGATCCTGTACCTGTTGATGAAGAACAACCATCCGTACTGATGGTATGCCGGGACATCATGAGCACGCTGCTCATAGGCAGATGCGCTCCGGGCTTACTGGCATAGTTCGCTTCTTTTCATTGATGGGCTGCTGTATCTGGTTACTGATGGTGGCCAGGTAGTTCATCCGTTGGGTTGCCATCGTAGACAGCCCGTTCAATGTCTTCCAGCTTCTGGTTCGGGAACGAAAAATGCAGGTCATGTTCGCCGTCAGTCGCCGTATGGTACGAAACGCCTTCTCCGTACTCCGGTCTCATCTCTCCCTGTTCCGGTGTCTGTTCACTGAGCAGGCTCTCCACTCCTTCCACCCAGTTCTGGAACTCATCGTCCTGTTTCTGCCACAGTACTGGTGCATACGCAGAACCGCCTGCGGCCTGCTGTTCCGTCCGGGAATCCTGCTCACTGTCCGGCCACCCTGTTGCGATAGGATGATCGTGTTCATACATATCCCATGCCACCTGTTCCAGGGTCGTATCGTTCAGCCATTCCGCCCATTGTTCCGGTTCGCCGGAGGCATATCCTGTTTCCTCAATTGTTTCATACAGTTCATCATCGACTTCATCGTAGGTGATCCCCACCTCCTGTGCATAGGCAACCAGCATACCTGTTAGCTCTGGACGCGACATGCCCTCCCTATCAACAGATCTGCGGATGTCTCCTGCTTCATACGCGCTGCTTTTGGTCATTTCGTATCCACCTCTCCCAATACCATACCACCTAATACTAATAAATGTTTTTATTTTACAGGATAAATCCTCTATTTGTTTACATAATCCTCCAACAGTAAACAATATTTAGTTCATCTGGCGGTCACGGATGAGCATCGTTCAATATCGGTCACAGGCAGACAGCATCATTTAAGCATGGCACTATAACATACTATGCATGGTTACATACTGCATTATCGGGGATGGCGTGGCCGGACACACCGCAGCAGACACCATCCGGGCACAGGACGAAGACGCAGAGATCCACGTGTTTACGAGCGAGGAGACCCCGTTCTACGACCGGATCGGGCTGCGGGCGTACGTGCGGGGTGACCGCTCCCGCGACGACCTCATCATGAACGACACGGACTGGTACGCGGAGCACGACATCGACCTGCACCTGGAAACGGTCGTAGACAGCATCGACCGGGACGCACAGACCATCACCACCGCTTCCGGTAACGAATATGCCTATGATTATCTGTTACTGGCGGTCGGCGGCTGGCCGCGTACCCTGCCGATTGAGGAGGGCGTGGACAGTATCCACCACCTGTGGACGCTTGCGGAGCACGGCGAACCGATGAAGCAGGACCTGGAAGCCGCGGAGCACGGCGTGGTAATCGGTGGCGGCCTGCTCGGGTTCGACCTGATCGGGTCGTTCGCCGACGCCGACCTGGACCCGGTCTACCTGATCCGGGAGGAGCACTGGTGGCCGTCCGTTCTGGACGAACAGGGTGCATCCCTGATCCATGACGCGATGGAGGAACATGGTGTCGACCTGAAGACAGAGGAAGAGGCCGTTGAAATGGAGCAAGACGACACAGTGTATGTGACCACGAACAGGGCAGAGTACGAGACCGATGTTGTCGGGATCGCGGTCGGGCACATCCGCAACACGGAGTTGGCTGAGGACGCAGGTCTGGACACACGGCACGGCATTATCACCGACGAGTACCTGCGGACCGATAATCCGCGGATCTTCGCGGCCGGGGACGTAGCCGAATACCAGGACATCGTGCTGGACCGGCAGAACATGGCCGGGTCGTGGGTGATCGCACAGGAACAGGGTGAGCACGTCGGCACGAACATGGTGCGGGCCGCAGACGGTGAAGACCTGGAGCCGTTCAAGTCTGTTGATACGTATACCGTGATGCATTTCGGGCTGAACGTGGCGTCACTCGGCGATCCACGACATACCGACGAGCAGGACGTGCTTACGGTGCTGGACGAGGAAAGCGCGCAGTACCGGAAGCTGGTGCTGGCGGACACAGCGGACGGGCAGCGGATCACGGGAGCGGCCATCATCGGGGCGATGCAGTGGCTGTACCCGTTGAAGCAGCTGATCCGGAACAGGGTGGACGTGTCAGACCACCTGGACGAACTACAGAACCCGGAAACGAATCTGAAGCAGCTGGTATAGTTCGACAGGATACGAACAGTTCCAGAGTTCTATTTAAACCGGGGACGGGAACAGTGTACCATGCCTGAGGATGCGCGTGCCTGGATTCGTAGCCACAAGTGGTTAGCGGCCGGTGGTGCTGTTGCTGTATTGCTCTGCAGCGTTCTGACGCTTGCGTTTATCGGCACGGTGCTCGGCGGCCCGTCAGTTGGCGGAATGTCCGAACAGGCAGCGTACGACCGGCCGACATCCGGCGACCTAGCTGTGACAGATGCATCACGTTCAGCGGATAACGCCGGTGACGGATCGCATTCAGTGCCCAGGGAGCATGATGAGACCGGTGCAGGCGCCTACGTGGAGGTGCAGGAAGCCCGGTTTGATATCGATTCTGACGATGTGAATAGCGATGAAGATGCTATCGAATTCCTTGCCGACCAGCA
>CAZCWR010000069.1:0-7708 GCA_964502455.1 uncultured archaeon
TTCTCAGTGGAGAGCGAGAACCTGGAGGCCCTACTGTTTGACTTCGTGGACGAACTGATCTACATCGCGCAGACCGAGCAGCTCCTGCTGAAAACGTTCGATATCACAATCGACAGCACCAAGGACGGCCACCGACTGGAGGGAACTGGCACCGGCGAGCACATCCGTGACGGGATGCGGCTGCAGGAGGTCAAGGCCCCAACGTACAGCGATATCGTTGTGGACGACTCCGACGAAGGGTGGCGGCTGCGGATGTTCCTGGATGTGTAGTGTATCGATTCTCCAGCTTCAAACGTTTAAAAGCCTCCTCGGATACAGTTAGATGAAACATCTATGACCGAGAATAACACGCTGGACCGGCTGTCCGACTACGAATGGGAACTCCCGAAGACCGGTGACATGAACGTGCCCGCCCGGGTCTTCGCATCCGACGAGATCCTGGAGCATATCAAGGACGACAAGACGCTGCAGCAGGCGCAGGACATCACCCACTTCCCCGGTATCCGCAAGTACGCGTGCATCCTGCCGGACGCGCACCAAGGCTATGGGATGCCGGTCGGCGGCGTGGTCGCACTAGACACCGAAACAGGCGGCATCTCACCGGGCGCAATCGGGTATGATATTAACTGCCTTTCCGGTGATAGCGAGGTGTTGCTGGAGTTCGGGAGACGACGCAAGATTAAAGATCTCAAGGACGATTTCGGATCAGAGGTTGCCGTGGTGGCGGCTGACCGGACCGTTGAGTCACCTATTCAGTTGTTCATGGAGAAAGAAGAGCAGGACGTATACCAGGTTGAAACGATGACTGGAGAAACCATCACAGCGACAGCGGATCATCCGTTCCTGACGCCTGCGGGCAAAGTACCGCTGGAGGAGCTTGAATCCGGTGATGACATCCTGGTACGGCCATTTAAGGGGATTCCAGGCGAGGAACCGGAGGAATTTACGGTTCTGGACAGCGATGATTTTGCAGACGAAGATCCGCAATTGGTGCAGGCGTTGATTGATCGCGATCTTCTGCCACTTAAGACGACTGATACCACGTTTAACATCCTGCTGAAGCTGGCCGGGGTCCATACGGGCGACGGATCGTTCAACAACCACGGTCAGACCACGTTCTATGCGGAACCCGTGGACCTGGAAGAGATACAGGACGACATCGCCGCTCTCGGGTTCAGCCCGTCAAGCATCCATTCACGGGACCGTGAACACGATGTGGACGGTAACGAGTTCAAAACAACGGAATATAGCGTAACCTGTGGGTCGCGAGCGTTCCAGCAACTGCTTGTCAAGCTTGGAGCCCCGAAAGGGAAAAAAGTAGAACAGGACTTCACAGTTCCCGCATACCTTGACCGGCTGGCGGACTGGCAGAAAGCATTGTACCTATCCGCCTTCTTCGGGGCAGAGATGAGCGCACCTGCCGCTGTATATAACAAGAACTTCTACTGCCCCACCATATCACATAACCGGATAGCAGAACACGTAGACTGCGGAAAACAGTTTATGCAGGGATTGAAGAAGCATCTCGACGAACTGGGGGTTTCAACGAACGAGCTTGAAATATTCGAGACTGATAGTAACGCAACACATGACATGATGCGGTTCCGGTTCGGTATCAGCAGTGAACCGGACAACCTGAAACGGTTCTTCACCACAATCGGCTACCGGTACAACCTGGAAAAACAGAAACAGGCCGTCACGGTGGTCCAGTACCTAAAACGAAAGGAACGAGACATACAGCACCGGGAACAGGTTGCGGAACAGGCCGTGACACTGTATGAGGGTGGCGTCGCTCCGAAAGAACTCAAGCAGCGGTTCGATATCAACGACCGGTTCATCGAACGCAGTATCTGGAGCGGTCGCGACACACGTATCCGGACCGGCAGTGACTTCCCGGATTTCGACGAGTTCGCCGACAGTATCACCATCAACGACAACCTGTCCACACCAGTGGAAATCCAGTCCATCAAGGACGCCGGCACAGAACCGGTCTACGACATCGGCGTAACACACGATGCACACAACTTTGTCGCCAACCAGTGCGTCGTCTCAAACTGCGGCGTCCGCGTGATGCGCACCAACCTCACGTATGAGGACATCAAGGGCAAGGAACAGCAGCTCGCGAACATCCTGTTCCAAAAAGTGCCGACCGGGCTCGGGAAAGGATCGGTTGCCAGCGCGATATCAACCGATGAAATCGATGATATCTGCACGAACGGCGTGCAGTGGGCGCTGGAGAACGATTATGCCGTGGAAGACGATCTATTACACTGCGAGGACGAGGGCGTCCGGGACAACGCGAACCCGGACCATATCTCTGACAAGGCGAAGGACCGGGCGCGGCACCAGGTCGGCTCCCTCGGCTCCGGCAACCACTTCCTGGAGGTGCAGCGTGTCGCCGATATCTATGACGCAGAGACCGCGGAGCAGTTTGGACTGGAGGACGACCAGGTCGTGGTCATGATCCACTGCGGGTCCCGCGGCCTCGGGCACCAGGTCTGCACCGATTTCCTGCGGAGCATCGAGAAGCAGCACCGCGACCTCGTCGAGGAGCTGCCGAGCAAGGAACTGGCGTACGCACCGGCCGGCAGCGATCTAGAGCAGGAATACTACGAGGCGATGAACGCCGCAATCAACTTCGCGTGGGTAAACCGGCAGCTCATCATGCACAAGACCCGGGAATGCTTCGAACGCATCTTCGACCGGGACTGGGAAGAGATGGAGATGGAACTGCTGTACGACGTAGCACACAACATCGGGAAGAAAGAGATGCACGATATCAACGGCGAGGAGCGTGAGGTGTACGTGCACCGGAAAGGTGCGACACGGGCATTCCCCGCCGGCCACGACCAGGTCCCGCGCGCGTACCGGGACGTCGGCCAGCCAGTCCTTCTGCCCGGCTCGATGGGTACCAGTTCGTACGTGCTGAAGGGGACGGAGACCGCAATGGATAGAACATTTGGTTCAAGCGCACACGGTGCGGGCCGCACCATGAGTCGGACCCAGGCCAAGAACGATTACTGGGGTGAGGACGTGCAGAAGGATCTGCAGCGCCGGAAAATTTATGTGAAGGCACAAAGCGGATCCACGATCGCCGAGGAAGCACCCGGCGTCTACAAGGACGTGGACGAAGTCGTGCGGGTGACGGACGCGGTCGGCATCGGTGACAAGGTGGCACGGATGGAACCGGTCGTGAATATCAAGGGCTGATCCGCATCTGTCTATTGTCGGCGCACAGCCTATACATTTTTATGCATCCGTCACTGTATCTGATACATGCCACTACTCGGATTGAATGAGGCTGTCCTGATCGGGGCAGCAGCGATCGCACTGATTCTCGGCCCGAAGAAGCTGCCGGAACTGGCCCGGGCGATCGGCCAGTCGAAGCAGGAGTACCAGGAATCGATGCAGGAGGCACAGGCCGCGGTCGACGATGTTGCGCCCGAGGCGGACGCTGAACTGGAGTCGGCGAACTGATCTCAACGATATTCGGCATTCAGCGCCATCCACCTACTGTGTATTCTGTCGCGGTCTTCCGTACACTGTCCACAATGCATGTAAATCTGCCCGCGTAACAGGTATGTATGGATGAAGATGATTTTGAGCGGACGATGAAGGCGGTCGAGCCACATGTACAGGAAATGCGGCAACGACTGCTACGGGTGCTTTCCGTATTCTTCGTCGCCGCAGCAGGCACGTTCTACTATTCATCCGAAATCCTGACCTGGATGCAGCAGGATCTGGAGCTCGGACTGAACGCGCTTGCCGCGTACGAGGTCATCTACACCCAGCTCTTCCTTGCCGCACTGCTGGGGATGATCCTCACGTTGCCGTACAGCATCTACCATGCACTCCGGTTCCTGAAACCCGGACTGAAACCGAAAGAATACAGGGTGCTCCGCAACTACCTGCCGCTGTTCGTCATCCTGTTCTTCGGTGGTGCCCTGTTCTCGTACAATTTCGTGGTGAAGGCCAGCCTCCAGTTCTTCCATGACATGACCCTGTCCTCTGGTGTGGACGCAGTCTGGGGCCTGCAGAACACCATCCTGTTCGTCGTCAAGATCTCGGCACTGACCGGTATCCTGTTCCAGCTCCCGATCATCGCCGCCGTCCTGTCCAAGGCCGGATTCATCACAGCCGGACAGATGAAGGAAAACCGCGCCTACTTCGCGGTCGCCATCCTCATCGTCGCCGCCGTTGCCACACCACCCGACCTCATCACACAGATCCTGATCGCGGTCCCGGTCCTCGGCCTGTACCAGCTCAGCATCTTCCTCGTCGCACGGATGGAAACACAGCAGCTTGTGTGACCGTATCGCACGCGACCACTGACCCCTCTGATCCGAACATATAAATATTGATACGCCCAAGGACCACGCATGGGCGTTCTGGAACGGAAGGATTACATGGTGATCGGCGGGCTGCTCCTGACACCATTTCTCGTGGCGTCACTGACGTACGTATTTGAGTCGCTCGCCATGGCGATTATGATCTGGACCGGGCGGTGGATACAGGTCCCGTCCGTCATCGCAGGGGTTGTCGTGATCTACCTCGCCCAGAAGATGTGGAGCGGTGACCTCGGCCGGGCACTGACCTTGACCGGTATCGGGTTCGCCGCGATTTTCATCTCATGGACACCGCACGAGATCTGGCATCTCCAGTTCTCTCCAGGCTGGTTCGGTATCAGCCCCGGCAGCTGGCTGGGTATCTACCACGGACTCACCATCAGCATGTCTGCACTGATCACATACGGATACTACCTGATCTGGCATACCGGGAAAACCGGAGGTGGCAGCAGTGGATCTTAAGCTGACCAGTAGGGATAAACAACTGATCGGGACAGCGTTCCTGTTCCCGGTGCTTGCAGCAATCCTCGGCCACAGTGTAACGAACATCGAGCAGATCTTCATGCTGGACAGCGCATCCCAGGCCTTCGCCAGCCTCGTCTTCATCATATCATCCGTACTTGTCTACCGCGTATACCACCTGTACGGCGGCGACGTCGGCCGAGCACTCGTGGTCATGGGTATCGGCCTTATCTTCGCATCCTCCTGGACCCTGTACGCCTCATGGCACATCATCGGCGCAATGACTGAACCGCTCATCCTTGGACCGGCATGGTTCGGACTCAAGAGCGAGTGGTGGGGCACATTCTTCCACACCCTTGTCCCCGCAGGCTACGCCATCGTCTCCTACGGATTCTACCTGTTCTGGGACATCGGCGGCGAATAACAGTTCCAACCAGGGACCCACCCGAATACCTATTTAAAAGTTCTCCGGGATGTGTAAGGTACGCCCAGACTTCTGGGCGGACACGCCTCGTTCGAGGCCTCTGTCGCGCAGTATCCTACTGTGCACCCACATGTAACAGATGTGTACTCCCTACCCACTAGGGGCGACTACGCCGCTTAGTGCGCGGGTTCACAAACAGAGAACCCTTAACATACGAAAATCCTGACGGATTTTCTCGGGGTTCCATCACAACGGTGATAGAACCATGGCAGACAAGAACCATCCACGACGCGGATCGCTGGCTTACAAGCCGATGACGAAAGCTGATCGGCTGTACCCGCAGATCAAACCTCCGGAAGGACTTGAGGAGGGACAGCTTGCAGGCTTCGCGGGGTACAAGGCCGGTATGACGCGTGTCCTGCGGATCGATGACGAACAGGACTCTCCAACACAGGGACAGGAAGTCGCGGACGCAGTCACTGTTATCGAGTGCCCACCGCTCAAGGTATACGGCGTCCGGGCGTACGAGCAGACACCGCGCGGTGAAGCCCCGTACGTGGATGTGATCGCAGATAATATTGACCCCGAACTGGAGCGGAAAGTGAACGTTCAGGACGGGAACGATGCATCGGACCAGGTCGAGGAGAATATCGATGACCTGAGTAATATCCGACTGCTCGTCCACACCCAGCCGAAGCGGAGTGGGATGGGTAAGAAGAAACCGGAAGTATTCGAGATTCCGATCGGCGGTGACAATGTGGAAGACAAGTGGGAGCAGGCACAGGAATTGCTCGGCACGGAACTGACCGCCGAAGACGTATTCGATGATGGACAGTACATCGACGTGATCGGTATCACCAAGGGCAAAGGATTCCAGGGCCCAGTGAAGCGACACGGTGTGAAGACCCTGTCCCACAAGACACAGAAATCCAACCGGAAGGCCGGTAACATCGGTCCATGGCATCCCGACCACACGTCGTGGAAGGTGCCGCAGCCCGGACGGATGGGTGCGAACAAGCGGACCGAGCTGAACAAGCGGATCCTCCAGGTCGGTGAGGACGGCGACGAAATCACGCCGGACGGCGGATTCAACAACTACGGCGTTGTTAAGGATAACTACCTGATCGTCAAGGGCTCTGTCCCGGGGCCGGAGAAGCGGTTGATCATGTTCCGGCCTGCAGCTCGAAACGATGGGTACCCGGAAAACCCTGAAATCACCCATATAAAAAAGTAAGAACGGAACGTGATACAGCATGAACGCAACGGTACTGGACATGGACGGCTCCGAAGCATCTGACGTAGATCTACCGATCCAGTTCAACGAGCGTGTACGACCGGACATCGTGAAGAAGTCCGTGCTCGCAGCACAGGCTAACCGGCGACAGGCGTACGGTGCCGACCCGGAAGCCGGATTGAAGCACGTGACACACTGGAAGAAACGGAGCCGCGCATACCGAGGAATCCGTGGAAAGAGCTATCCGTCATCCCGGACACCGCGGAAGATCACGTTCCGCCGTGGTATGCAGATGAGCGGACCCGGTGGCGAGGCACCGCAGGCCGAAGGCGGTCGACGGGCACACCCACCGAAGGCAGACAAGGACTGGACGAAAGATATCAATGATAAGGAACGCCGCAAGGCAATCCGCAGCGCGATCGCTGCCACGACAGATATTGACCTGGTCCGTGAACGCGGTCACCGCGTGGACGGACTGGACCTGCCGCTCGTCGTCAGCGACGACATCGAAGAGATGGCAAAGACCACTGACCTCGAGGAATTCCTGCGCACGCTCGGACTCGACAAAGAGATGGACCGTATCAGTGAGAAGCGGGAACGCGCAGGACGCGGCAAGTCCCGTGGACGGCGCCACACGCACGGTGTCGGACCGCTGCTGGTCGTCGGTGAAGATGACGGTATCAGCCGGGCAGCATCGAACCTGCCAGGTGTGGACGCCGTGACCGTTGACCAGTTGAACGCAGAACTCCTTGCACCGGGCACCGAGCCAGGACGGCTTGTTGTCTGGTCTGAGAGTGCGATCAACCGCCTTGACAAGGAGGGGATGTTCCGATGACAGCGACAAGTGGCTGGGACGTAATCAAGCACCCGCACCTGTCCGAGAAGAGTATGGACATGGTGGACCGGGAGAACAAACTGGTCGTCATCGTTGACAACCGGGCGAACAAGACACAGGTCCGGGACGCGGTCGAGGACCTGTTCGACGTGGAGGTCGCGGACGTGAACACGTTGAATCAGGGCAACGAGAAGAAAGCATATGTAAAACTTACAGATGAATACGATGCAATGGACGTGGCAACGCGTCTGGGCATGCTATAGGTGAAAAAAGTTGAAAATCGAAGATTTTCGGCTTTCAGAAACACGAGGTGCTTCGTAAATGGGTAAGCGCATTATCAGTCGGCGACGAGGACGGGGATCACCCACCTACCAGTCCCCTGGACACAAGGGGAAGGGTGGTGTGCA
>CAZCWR010000070.1:0-7282 GCA_964502455.1 uncultured archaeon
CACCACAACCACGCACAAAACATTGAGAGGAGCGCGTGGTGGGATGATCATGTGCCGCGACGAACTCGCAAAGGATGTAGACAAGGCCGTGTTCCCGTTCAGCCAGGGCGGGCCGTTGATGCATCAGGTCGCGGCCAAGGCGGTCAGTTTCAAGCTGGCGCAGCGCCCGGACTTTGACGAATACCAGCAGCAGATCGTGGACAACGCACAGGCACTGGCGGATGGATTACAGGATCAGGGCTTCCGGCTGGTCTCCGGCGGGACCGACAACCATCTCGTGCTGGTGGATATGACCAGTAAAGAGATGACCGGGAAGGAAACAGAAGCATTGCTGGAGGAGGCCGGAATCGTCGTGAACAAGAACATGATCCCGTACGACGAGCGGTCGCCGATGGTGACGTCCGGCATCCGCATCGGGACGCCAGCGCTGACGACGCGTGGCATGGACGAGTCCGACTTCCGGTACATCGCGAAACTGATCGGGCAGACCGTGGACGGCCGGGACCCGGAGCGCGTTAAAGACGAGGTCACGGACCTGTGTGAACAGTACCCGCTGTACGTAGACACATCGAGAGCACATAACCTTTCCGACTGATATATCACACCACCGTATCTGTGCTGTATCACTGCGGAACAGTATGGAAAACCGTTAAATATGGCCCTGCTATAAGTTAGGGTATGTCACTTACCATTGGTGTCGGACATTCTTCTGGAGAGGGTGCTTCAGGCGGAGCGGAAGCTGCGAATGAAGCTATGGAAACGCTGGACAGCGCGCATCTGGTGTATGTTTTCTCGTCATACAAAGTAGCTGATGAGGCTCTTCTTCAGGCGGTACAGGATACAACGGAGTGTGAGGCAGTAGTCGGGTGTTCAACGGCGGCCGAGATAACAGGAGAGGGCCCGCAGCAGGAGACGCTGACAGTTATTGCGGTAGAGGATGATACGCTGGATATTGGTATCGGTATTGGGACCAATCTCTCCGGTAATGAAGAAACGGTCGGGGCGGAAGCAGTTGAAGCGGCGCTTGATGATCTTGCTGCATCAAAGGACGGCGAACCTCTGCATCTTTACGATCTTACCACGGCTGAAGACGGATGGCACACGACGTCCGGTGTCGTGTTCAACCTCTTTGGCACGATGTTCACCGGTAACGCCAGCGACATCATCCGCAGTGTCCAGTCGGTTGTCAGTGAACAGGCCACTATTACCGGTGGAATGGCCGGTGACGACCTTGAAATGAACCAGACATTTGTATACCACAAAGACACCGTGATCTCGGATGGTATTGTTATTATTGCGCTTGATTCGGAGCACGTTATCGCCACCGGCACATGTCACGGACTTCAACCCACCGATCACTCCTTTACCGTAACCTCCTCCGATGAGAACGTCGTGAACGAGCTGGACGGCGAACCGGCGATGACGGTATATGAAGACCTGTACGGAGACAAAATCCACAGTGGCATCTACCGCGGGATGTTCCCTCTTGGACTCACCGTCGGGCCGCAGGAATTTCGTCCACGATCACCGCTGGAGGAAACAGCAGATGGTGGTCTTGTCTGCCCGTCAGAGGTTCCCGAGGGAAGTATAACGTATATCCTGGATGCAGAGGACTGTAACTCACTTATTGATGCAGCACGAACCAAGACAGAAGAAATCATCAGGGACGCAAATGCATCCGCCAGCCATGTGAAGGGTGCACTCCTGTTTGATTGCGGTGGGCGGTTCCTCTGCATGAAAGACGATGAAACCCGGAGAGAAGAGATTGACGCAGTTAAAAGCGTTATCGGAGAGAATACGCCCCTAGCCGGGTTGTACACATATGCAGAAATTTCCACCCCCGACCAGCTCGCCGGGGTTCACAATATGACACTTGCACTCCAGCTTTTTATCGAACGAGACTAACCAATCGTTAACGTGAACCGGATGTCAACGTACGAAGACATGATCACCGAAGCCATCGAGCGTGAAACAGAGCTCATCACCCGGGATGTTGCAGTCAGACATGCAAATACTGTCGACGGACTGGACCTGGACGAACAGGGAACCATCAAGTCTCTGGACCGCCCCGGGAAAGATGTTCTTCACGACCTTGTGGAAGCCTTCAGAGAGATTCAAGGTCACGCTGCCGCAACATTGATCGCGTACCGGCTGCGGAAAACGTTTGATCTCGATAAGGTTGACCTCCCGGACAACATCGAATCCGTCCTATAACCGGGTCACCGCCAGACAGTACACATACGCTGACCCTGTTCTTCCCCCACGTAACAGGTATTCCCTCCTGTCCCTTCACCCCACTGAACCACTCTCCAATACTTCCAGTTGATCCCCTCTGTGGTGACGGCAAACAAGAATACAGGTCAATCCCGCCAGTCCTTTGCATCAGCACCATCCAGCATGTCAGCAACACTGTCGAATGTCGTTTCCAGGTGCCTGCCCTCGATACCGGTCTGGTACGCGAACACACCCAGACTGCTGCCGATGAGCGCGGCGCCGACCGGGGGCTGGTCCGGGAAGATGGAGACGCCAACAAGCACCGGTGCAGCCGTCCGTATACCCGTGTTCAAGAGGGCTTTCTGCCGCTGGCGTTCAAGCGTCTCCTGGCCATCGCCCGTATCGTGGTCGTAAGACAGCATGCGCAGCCGGTCATCCGCCCGCTCCAGCTGTGTTGCAAGGTACCGGACGCGGTGTACCGGGTTCTTCAGGTTGAACCGGTCTGCGACGACCTGCTCCTCAACGTACTGCATCGTTGCCGGTTCCAGGTCGTTGACGACGTGCGTCTCTGCAGAGATGTCATAGCAGGACAGCGCCTCCTCGATGTATGCTTCGACATCGGTATCGGCGTGTCCCGGGAGCTCGTCGAGGAACGCGTCCAGCATGTCGTGGTAGACCATCTCTCCACCGTCCAGCATCACGCTGTAATCCACCCCGGGAACGTCATCCCTGATATCGTATACCGGGTCGAGACACGCGGAGGATGATCCCACACCGTAGATGAACACGTCTGTATCGGAGGCCGCCTGTTCAGTGGCGTACGTATCGAACGAGTCCACCGTCCGGATATGCTCCCCCTCACACACCATCGTATCTACCTGCATGGTCATTCACAATGTTTAAATACGGTTGGGATCTGCCGATAAGCTTAAAATCGTCTGATATGTAACGCTACCCATGGAGCAGTACCAGAACCTTGTCAGGACTGTGCTGGAGCAGGGGAACTACAAACCGAACCGGACACGCGTCGATACGATATCGAGCTTCAGCCATTCCTACACGGTCGATCTGCAGGACGGGTTCCCGTTGCTGACCACGAAGAAGATGGACGGCTACCGGTGGAACTCCCTGATCCACGAACTCATCTGGTACTTCTCCGGCGAGGAACATATCCGGAACCTGCGCGAGGAAACCAAAATATGGGATGCATGGGCCGATGAGGACTGGAACCTTCCGACAGCATACGGCCGGTTCTGGAGACGGTACCCCATTCCGGGCGGAGACGATATATTACCCGGGGAGTGGTGGCCGTTCCCGAACGCGGACTGGATCGATCACGCGGCAGATCACTACGATGTGGATGCCGACGTAATCCGTAACGGGATGCAACGGTGGATCAACGAAGAATCGGACGGACGCCAGACATTCGACCAGCTCCAGTACGTGATCGATACGCTGAACGATGACCACCCGTACCGGGGCCCGGACAGCCGCCGTCTCATCATCAATGCGTGGCATCCGGCGAACGCTGCCGTCAGCAAACTACCGCCCTGCCACTTCACGTTCGTCTTCAACGTGCAGGGCGACCGGTTGAACCTCCATCTGACACAGCGTAGCGGTGATATCGCGCTCGGCATCCCGTTCAACATCGCCTGCTACAGCCTGATCGCAAAGATCGTTGCACAGCAGACCGGGTTCAAACCCGGCGCATTCTCACACACCATCGTCGACGCCCACATCTACTGCGGTAACGGCGACCGCGGCACCTGGTACGGCAACAACCTGGACGACCTCGCCGAGCGCGTGGCCGACGCCGATGACCGGGACGACTTCCGCGACATCAAGGACTGGATCCAGGACGTCGCACCGGACGGACAGAACGACAGCCGCGGAAAGCCGTACGACCACGTTCCCGGCCTGCTGGAACAGCTCTCCCGCGAACCACGGGAACGACCATCGATCGACATCACGGACAAGCCGATCGACGGCCTCGCATTCGACGACATCCAGCTCCGGGACTACGACTCGCATGAGGGCATCGACTTCGGTGTGGCGGAATAATCTGGCTGTTCACATCCACCCCCACATCTACATCCGCCATATCCCTCGACAACCATAGCTCGCCCCCCACACGAATATTGTTAAACATATATTTAGATTTTCTCAGTATATGAAAATCACATCTCGAATTTCGAGAAATAATTACATAAATATAAGAATTGAATCATATTTCAGTACATGGGCTCCATGGAATTCAATGGATCATCGGGAGACACCTATCTGGAACTGTATCGTGCGGCAGACCGACAGTTGAATGAGGTGAACGACGTGTTGCGATCTGATGCCAATCAGCCGCTGCAAATGAGTGGTTATACGCGGAACCTAGCTATTAATGCCGAACCAGCGATGAAGTGGCAGGAAGCAGCCTTGACGGCAGACATGTTTCTTGCATGGACAGAACACGAGGATTGCCGCGGAGCGGAAGAAGCGTTCACGACGCAACTCCAGCAACAGAAGGAAGCAACGCGATTGAACGTCCATGACTATGACGATCGGACACCGTCATTTAACGGGTCTGTAGACAGGATACGACGAGGGAATGACCCACATTACAATGTGATGCGGACTGCGGAAGAAACAGAGAACACAATGATCGAACTGGAGGAGACGCTACAGGAGTACCATCAACTACTTGGTGCCCACGAAGACGGCGAGTTTTCGGCCAGTGCCGTGGCGGATGCGGTCGATCCAGCGCTTGTCCAGCGTCTGTACCATGATGCCACTGCGTCACTGGATACCCTGTTAGAACGTGCCAGTAGCAGCGACACACCGCAGCTCCACTACACGGATGCAAATAGTGCAGAGGACGGTATTGCAGCCATTACTGTGCAGTACCGGCACGGCCTGGAACAGGACGCTTTAGACTGCCTCCAGCAGTGGAACGGTACGTTGAAGGATGAAAAAGATCGGTTCTATAAACGCCTTGGGAAACTGGATGCGTCATCCGCCGGGCAGTACCGCCCGTCTCCGGCATAGCAGGGATGCTATCGTCGCACTCCGAGCACCAGTGCGCCGACCCCGAGCAGTGTCACGACGAAGTAGATGAAGCCGCCGATGAACGGGATCAACGATAGCAGGAAGACCACGAACAGGCCGACGACGAGATACGCCCACCGGTTCGTGACGTCGAACGCGGCAAGGATAGCGGCACCGATCGCAAATCCACCGTACACCGTCCCCGCCCACAGTACGATCAGGAAGATGAGGAGTCCCAGCACTGCCAGCGGGATACCGATGACCGTGACCGCCAGCAATCCCAGCAGGATAGGCGTGACGAACACAGTGAGCGCACCGATCAACAGCGCGAACAGGGGATTCGCACGAACACGGTCAGCGATGCCGAGCGAGAACTCCGGGAACAGGAGGAGCAGGATGGCGCCCAGCACCACGTTGATCACGAATCCGTAGAGCGGGAATGCCCATGACGGGAGACTTGGCCGCATCGGCACCATCTGCGTGAACTCGATGCTGTCCACGCTCCGGATCTCTCCCGCAATCGATGCGTCATTCGCGAGGGACAGTGACTGCGTGGCATGTTCGAGGTTGCCGCCGATCTCCGCTGTCGGACCGACCACCAGTGTCTCAGATTGGACGCGCACATCCTCTCCCACTGTCCCGTCCACAGTCGCATCCCCTGCACCGGTCTCGAACCAGCGGCCGATGCTGGCGTTCTCCGCGACCTGCACGCTGCCACCAAACGCGCTCATCGCCCCACCTACGTCACCGGACAGCGTGGTGGACCCGCCGACCGCGGTGACGTTCCCCGTCACGTTTCCCGGGATCCGGATGTCCCCACCGACAGCGGTCAGGTCACCGTTCACCGTCCCGTGGACCTCGACCGATCCCGCAACAGTTGACAGCCCATCCACCGTCTCGTTCTCCGCCACGACAACGGTGCCGCCGGTCTGTCGTTCCTGTGCCGCAGCCATCGGTACGAGAAAGAGGGCAAGAACGAGGGTGCACGCGATCAGGGCTGCATTCCGCCGCATCACCACGGTACGCCTCCAGAGAGGTTTAAAAAACGGCAGTGAGTTACCTGTCGCACGCACAATACTACTAGTATCACAGTTAGACCGTAACTGGTAGGACTCCGATAGATATTTGTACATCCCCTGCCAACAGCCCGTGTATGGAACGTGTGATTATCGCGGCGGTCGCGGAGAACGGTGTCATTGGAAAGGACGGTGAGATGCCGTGGCACTATCCGGCAGACTTCAAACATTTCAAGGAGACCACGACCGGCCATCCTGTCATTATGGGCCGTGTCACGTACGAGTCCCTCCCCGCGGATTACCGGCCGCTCCCGGACCGGACCAATATCGTGCTGAGCTTTGACGACCTGGACCTGCCGGACGACGCGATCAACGTGCACAGCATCGACGCCGCACTGGACGCCGCGGAAGAAACCGGGGACGATACCGTGTTCATCGCGGGCGGCGCAAGTATCTACGAACAGTTCCTGGACCAGAAGCTGGCGGACCGGATGGTCATCACCCGGATTCCGGAGGCGCCTGACGGCGACACCTCCTTCCCGGAAGGGAATGAAGACAACTGGGAACGTGTATCAGAGCGGGAAGACGGTGATCTGCGATTCGTGGAATACGAACACAGGTAAGTTATTCTCCTGTAACGGATCCCGTCATACCGTTCAGTTCGACGAAGTAACTGACCGCGACCGCGTAGACCGTGAAGAACCCTGTCATCTTCGCGAGCAGGCCGGCATGGTACGTGACCCGTGGCTCCATCGCGGACACCAGCAAGGCCTCAGAGTGGCCGCCCGCGATCCGGAGCGAGACCCCGAGATCCACGAGCAGCAGCCCGGTAAAATAGAGAAATACAGCCACGAACACGGCAGCCGCCCGCGTATGCTCCGATACCATACCTTCTGATGTGTTCCAGTCGTTTTAAGCAGCATACAGGTTCAGGCAGGGATGGTCGGCCGGAGCTAGTTCAGCACTATGCCTGAACACAGTACCAGTTCTATTCTCTGGTTGCCAGTACTGACCGT
>CAZCWR010000071.1:0-7157 GCA_964502455.1 uncultured archaeon
GACCGTGGTGCTCTCGTCGTATCCACCGGATTCCGGATCCAGCTCGATAGGCTTCCCAGATCCAAGCCGGTCATGAAGCCATGTATGTGCACGATATAGCCTGTCCTCTTCCTTCCGTTCAAGGTGTGTCTCCACGGCATCAATCAGCGCATCGATATCATCAGCGATTTCTTTAGTCCGGTCAGAACTCGCCTGCGTTTCAGGAGAATCTACGTGCTGTCGTGCACGATCCAGTACCTTCTGGGGTTTAACCTTGCTGTCTCCTGCATCTAACCGTTCCTGACTGGCACCTGTCCGGCCGACGTATCCTCGCAGGGTTTCCGTAATCTCGTGGTGACCATCCGTTACGACGTTCCCGTTCTCGTCAAACAGGTACTTCATAGCACCTTGTTGTCCAACAAAGTACTTCTCATTGAATCGCTCTATGCTGTGATAGCCGCCAGCGATAACTTCCCCGGTCTCCCGATCGATGAGACCGTTCGACGCACCAAGCTTCACCCTGAAATAGTCGTCATCGTCCTCCCAGGGCTCCATCTCATGGTACATACCGTGCAAAAGCTCTCCGTCGTCATCCGTGATAAACCCATAACCGCCATCCCATGCGGCGTACCGGTCCTAGGTGAGCTGCTCCACCTCTTCATACTCATCCAATGCTTTATCCACTGTCGCCACCTATTACTACTATGTAGTAGTATGTTTATAAGTTTTTCGGTCAGAGGAGTGATTTTGCGAACACAGCTGGATCGTGCATTCACAGAACACGACAGTAGCCAGATACTCTGCGGCCGTACAGCTCCACACGTACATTAATATACCAGCGTCATCCCAGATAGTGCAGGGCGCATCATGGTTGGGAAAGGCAGTGACCGGTTCGAGGACCACCAGGATAACATCGAGGAAGCGGCGGACGCGGCCTTGGATACGGATGATACGTCCACCCCGTTCGCGAAATGGGAGATTGTGGAAACGATCAAGGAGAAGCTCCGGATGCAGGACTCGAAGACACGTGAACAGCTTCTTACTGGATATGGGGAGACGGTTGATCGCCGCCAGTTCCTGAAACTGCTCGGATTCAATGCTGGCGGTGCGGTTATCGCCTCCGGTACCGGGTATTTCATGGGGAAAAAAGTGTTCTCCGATACCCGTCCTTACACCATCACTGGAATGCAGGGCAGCAGTTGTGGTAGGGAAATTACAGAACCAGAGACCGTTGAAGCCGGTGAAACGCTGGACGGGGCGTACGCACATGCTGACAACGTAACGATGGAGCCCAAGGTGGCATTTATGACTGTAGAGTCTAATGCATCGCTACATAACTTCGGTGTCGAGGACAAGCCAGAGGCGGAGTGCTCACCGATTATCGGGGTTGTTGGCGGTGGCGCCTCAGTCGGCAATATCTATCTGGGTGACGGATCCGATCCCACTCCTGATGATGACACCGCAAGTTGGTGCGAGTCACGGGGCGCGAACGGGCACGGTATCACCGGTATCTTTGTGAACAAAAGTGTCAGTGGCACCGTCACATTCGAGGCCTGCAACATCCAGGGCATGCAGGATAACTCGATCTATGCCAGTGCACCCGCCGGGAACGCCGAGATCATTATTGAGCGATGTTACTCCGCGAATTCGTACGTATCCGGGTTCCGCCTGGCGAAGGGAGCAATACGAAACTCTGTCGCGTTCAACGACGATAAAGCATTCAACAGTCAACCGGTGTGGGTGTGGAGCCCCGGCCCTGTCGAAATTGAAGAATCGCAAATCGCGGCCGGGCCGTACGAAACCGCGATTGTCGGAGATGGTAGTGTCAGCGTCAACTCCGGAGCAGTCTCGGGCGAAGTCAGCGGGAACGTTGATGTCGCCGACAGTGTTGGCGATGACCCCAATATAGAACTGGAAAATGTTCCCCGGGATGCCGAAGAAGCATCATGCGGCGAGGGCGGTACCGTGACCGGAGCAAATGCAGCAGCCTCCGGCAGTGACGGCGGCAGCGACATGTGTTAAACGCCCTCACAGGCGCTATGCATTTATAATAGGAGCACAGCGTTATGGGGGTCCACTACATCCATCTGCGGCGTCCGGATATCATCCGACAGCAACCCTGTCATACACCACATTAATATAACAGCGTCATCCCAGATAGTGCAGGGCGCATCATGGTTGGGAAAGGCAGTGACCGGTTCGAGGACCACCAGGATAACATCGAGGAAGCAGCGGACAAGGCATTGGACACAGACGATACGTCCACCCCGTTCGCGAAATGGGAGATTGTGGAAACGATCAAGGAGAGGCTCCGGATGCAGGAGTCGGAGCGACGGGAGCAGTTGCTTACCGGGTACGGTAACACGATCGACCGCCGTGAGTTCCTGAAACTGCTCGGGTTTACCGCTGGCGGTGCTGTGATCGCCTCCGGTACAGGCTTTTTCATGGGAAAAAAGGTGTTTTCAGATACCAGCCGGTTCACGATAACCGGGATGCAGGGCGGAAGCTGTGACTATGAGGAGATTACGGAACCAGAGGTCATCAGTGAAGGCGAGACACTGGACGGGGCGTATGCGGAGGCCAGTGATGTACAGTTAGATCCCGAAGAGTCATTTATCCAGGTGAGCTCCAACGCATCCCTCCACAACTTTGGTATCGAGGGGCAGCCCGAAGCGGAATGCTCTCCGCTTATCGGTATCAACGGCTCGGGCACGATCAGTGTCGGTAATATCTATCTCGGGGATGGATCGGAGGCGTCACCCGGTGACAGCGCAAGTTTCTGCAAGTCGCGGGGCGCGAACGGACACGGTATCACCGGTATCTTCGTGCACAAGAATACCAGTGGCACCGTCAACCTTGAGTCCGTAAACGTGCAGGGCATGCAGGATAACTCGATCTATGCCAGTGCCCCTGCCGGGAGTGCCGAAGTCAATATCGAACGATGCTACTCCGCAAACTCGTACGTATCCGGGTTCCGCATGGCACAGGGATCGATCAAGAACTCTGTCTCATTCAACGATGACAACGCGTTTACCGGTCGCCCGGTCTGGGTGTGGAGCCCGGGACCGGTCGAGATTGAAGAATCACACTTTGCAGCCGGCGGTTACAGCAATGCCATCATCGCGGACGGCACGGTCAACTTCAAATCCGGTGCGGTCTCCGGCGGTACAAGCGGAAACGTCCAGGAAGACGATGTCGGCAGCGACCCGGAACTTGAACTTGATGAGATCCCAACAGACGCGGAGCAGGCACGATGCGGTGAAGGCGGTACCGTAACCGGGTCAAACGCAGCCTCCTCTGGCGACAGTAGCGATGACAGCAATGGGATGTGTTAAACGCCCTCACAGGCAATGTTCTCCGGAGAACGGATTCACGGACAGAACGTTTGCACTGCACCAGAACTGTTGATCATATCATAGCAGCGGCCACGCGGATCTGCAATCCGAGAGCAGACACCATGCGTCTCGTTTACCGGTGTACAGTACCCGTCACAGTCCGCTGACACCGTACAGCGTTCACCTTCGTCCGGCATGATGTCGACGCATTCCGTGCTGTCTTCGACGGTGATCGCGGTCTGGTTCGATGGACAGTCACTGTCCGGGATCTGCATCTGTGAGCGACCGGTGGTCTCGTCCGCTTCACCCAGTCCGTCAGCCTCCTGAAGGGTAGCCGCGGTAAGCACGATCAGCGCTGCACCCATCAGCACACCACCGACCAGCACAAGCTCAACCCGGACCATACAGTGTTTTTATCGGCTTCCACCCTATTAAACTAGCGGTAACGGAGAAAAAAGAAGAAAAATGGAAGGAGGCAGATTATGCCTCGTCCTCATCTTCGTCTGTCGGCCGCTTCGGTTCCTGGAGTGATGAGCCGTGGAAGTCGCTGATGATCTCGTCCATGTCCACGTTGTCCAGCACCTGCTCCACGATGTTCTTGACCGGTGAGTCATCTGTGCGTTCACCTTCCTCGTATCCCGGCATCATATCGGTCGGGATCGGGATGATCGTGGAATTGTCCTGCGCGATCCGGTCCATGGTTTCAAGGACACGGAGCTGGTACCCGCCGTTTCCAAGGATGTCGGATGCGGCACGCATCTCGACTGCGGCCTGGAGTTCGCCTTCCGCTTCACGGAGTTTGGCGCGGCGGCTGCGTTCTGCCTCGGCCTCTGCGGCCATGGCGCGTTCCATGGAGTCCGGAATGGACACATCCTGTATTTCCACGTCCCGGATGTGGACACCGAAGTCGTTGGTTGCCCTGTCCAGGTCGGCGCGGAGTTCGTCCGCGATCTCGTCCCGGTTCTGGAGGATGTCGTCCAGACTTTTCCGGCCGATGATAGCACGGAGCATAGTCTGGCCGTAGCTGACCGTCACCTTGTTGAAGTCCTCCACCTCCAGCACAGACTTCTTGATGTCGTCCGTCTCCTTGCGGACCTTGTAGAAGATGATCGCGTCAACCGTGACTGTGACGTTGTCCTTGGTCAGCACTTTCTGCGGCTGCACGTTTACGGTCTTCACCCGGTAGTCAACGGTCTCCACCCATTCAAGGAACGGAATCTTCATGTTGAACCCCGGTCCCAAGACCCGATCATAGCTCCCGAGCCGGAACACGACAGCACGCTCGTACTCCTGGTTAATCACAATCCCAAAGTAGAACAGGACCGCGATCCCGGCACCAGCCACTGCTCCCGTTCCGCCCGCAACAAGTCCACCAAGCGCGGACAGGACGAGGAACAGGACAGCTGTCAGCACAAGTTTCGCCGTCGAAAAACTACTGGACGTTGACGGCATATCACTCTGGTCAAATGCGTTGTTTGCCATAGTGCTTCACAGAGGAACAGTTAGGCACGACCCTTTAAAAAACGTGTTCTCCGAGCAGTATTGAACAGATTTATAACGGAGTACAGACAGAACAATGGAGTATGGCACTGTACAAATGCACGAACTGTGGACACAAGGAAGATGAGGAACTGCATGAACCACCGGCAGAATGTCCGTTCTGCGGTGCACAGACCAAGGAGACGCCGGACCTGTGGGACGAGATGGAGTGAATTGCTACAGCACCGTGCGTGTTGTAGACATCACAGTTCGCTATCCGCGAACAGGCCCTCAACCACCTCATCCATCTCCTGGTAGGACTCAAACCCGTATTTCTCGAATTGACGGCCGTACGCCTCCATCAGTTCGGCCTTGCTCGTATTGGTACGTTCGTCATCTGTGAGTCGGGAGTCTTCTGGCGAGAATGCTGGATCATAGAATTGTTCGACAATCTCTTCCCCTGATCGGCCGATATCTTCTGGATCAGAAAGAAATAACGACGGGTACGTCGGGTCGTCCACAAGATCTGTTGGGTCTTCTGTTAATGCACGGGCCGCCAACTCCGCAACTTCTGCTCTGGTATCGAGCTCTTCTGCATACTCCACCACCTTATTCTGGACGTTAACAATCTCCTGGGAAGCGTCAATTAGTCTTGAGTAAACCTCCTCCTCAGTTCGGTATGCATCATCTGCAGGTGAAAGGCACTCCCATGCTGATCTACTTTCCTTTTCATATCGATTGATGTCTTCTTCAAGTTCCTCTGCCTCGTGATGGATATATGCCATCCAGGGAAAGACCTGACGGAGACCATCAGCATACCGCAACAAATCTTCCGGGTCAGCATTGAGGAACAATCGTTCTCCGACCGATCCACCTTCTTCTCCCAGAACCGGTTCATACGACTTGCCTATTCCCTCCTCATACTCTCTAACTGCCTCTTTCACCGTTGCGAATTCATCCCTCAATTCAAAGCTGTGCACCCATGCATCCGTGGCTCGTTCTAGGTTGGCTTCAGCATCGTACGAGTCGTTCATTGCTACCATGTAGTAACACTTCATTTGTTTTTTTAAACTTTTCGGTATTTCAGAAGAGTTGTTCTGAGAAGGTGCACAGACCGCGGATACGCCGGACCTGTGGGATGAGATGGAGTAAACCATCCCCTAGTCGGATGCCGTTCTGGAAACGGATTGACGGCCGTACTGGTGCAGTGAGCCGGTCTCGTCGATGGCGACGCCCTGTCCGGGTTCTGTCAAGATTACCGTTTCCTCCGCCAGAGACATGGATGCATCCATCACTGTTTCACGGGACCCGTCCAGTAGTTCCCTGTACGGTTTCCGGCCGACGACGTATGTGAGATCAGCTGCCGTGTCGTCAGGCACCACGCCGGTGAACGCATCGACATGCGGGTTCCGCGGTGACGTATCGCTGTCCTGCACCGTTGACGCATCGGTATGCGACAGGAACCGTGTCTCCCCGGCAGATCCGGCGATACCGACACAGGTGTAGAACCCATCCGTCGCCAGCACTGTGCTGTCGTCGTCCGCGATAGCGTATTCTCCATTCCACAGCCCTGTAAGGTCTCTGGTGTATTCCGGGAGTTCGGAGGCATGGGTCACGTTGATGTCGTACTGCTCCTCCAGTGCGTCCGGTGCCAACACGTCGTATTGTGCCGTCATCAGCCCATCACACCGTCAAATACCGACAAAAAATTTATAAATAAGTGGTATGCGGGCGGTAGAGCAGAGTCAGAGAGGGAAAAAGAAGAAACAGGTAGCGGACTGATGCCGCCGGTGTATGTTATTCCTCGTCAGATTTGTCGACGTTGACGTCGACCGTGACGTTCGGTGTGACGCGGTTGAAGTGCTTCTGGAACGAGCCCATCACGTTGTCAACGAAGTCTCGGGTATCGTTCGCGACGTCACGTGCCATCTCCGGTACTTCGCGGACACCGCGGTCCGTGATCTCCAGTACCTGGTCGCCACCCTCTGTTGCCTGCTTGACGTATTTGTTCTCTTTCAGGTCGTCGACCGTTTCCTCGACCCGGTCCCGGGTCCAGTCCAGTGTTTCCGCCAGCTCCCCGATGCGGTTCTTGCCTTCGCCGATCATCCGCATCACTTTGAGCTTGTCACGCTTTGAATCGTCAGATTTGTCTGCCATTGGTATCACACCCTGTCTTTACGCGCTGCTCGTTTAAATGTACTTCGATAGCGGGTGTTCAACGATGGTTTGCGGCGAGCAGGCAGCATACACGAATATAAAAATATAGGTCATAATCGTTAACCGGGTTTTGATGAAATCCAGCACGTTGCAGTCGGTTCGGTAAGCTGAGGAAGAGGCTGATGCCCGGATAGCGGATGCCTATGA
>CAZCWR010000072.1:0-7070 GCA_964502455.1 uncultured archaeon
CCTTTCTTCCCTTTCACCGCGTTAAACCCCTGATCGTTGAACCAGTCCACGATATCATCCAGCTGGTGGATATGCTGCGTGGTGGTCACGATCCCGATGTTCTCCTCCTCGATCACGTCCGCCCACTCCTCGAGGATCGGGATGAAGTCACGGTCGTACCGGTACGGCACGTGCAGCACCTCAATATTGTCGCCGCCGACCTCGCGCGTCCCGAGGAAGAACGGGGAGTGCCCCATGTGGATCATGGCCTCCGCGCCCAGCTCCTCCACTTGGTGGTCGGCAAGGTCGCAGACGCCGAACGTGGATTCAGCGGCGATCACCGGTTCCACACCGATTTCCTTCAACCGGTCCGCAACCTCCATCATCTCCGGCTTGATGCCGTCCGGCCCCTGCACGCCGACCTTCTCCCAGCCCTTCTCTTCGACGATATCGAGGGCTTCGTCGACCGTGTAGCTGTCACCGGCGTCTGTCTCCGTATCAGGCATGTTACAACAGGTCGGTGCTGAAGTTTATAAATTGGCGTCTGCAGGAGAACCAGCAGTTACGGAGAACTCATCGGTAGGATTGTTGCTCTGCAAGTTGGACGATCTCATCATACACCGCATCCGGCTGTTTGATGACGGCCGTCATATCTTCCTCCGATGTCTCGTCCATCAGGGCACGGCCAAGCCTGTACTGCGGTTTTTCGAAGGAGAATACCGCGTCATTAAACTGTGTTAGGGCACCATGCCTGAACCGCTGGTACTGGTACCGCCATGCACTGGCGGTATCACCCTGTTCCCGGGCCGAACGGCTGAGTTCGCGGAGACCGTCTTCCCGGAACCGTTCACAGACGCCTTCCTTTACCGCGGACAGAAGGACCGGGTCGTAGGTGTCATCGGTTTCCAGCGCATCCATATCTGCGTTCTGGTGAATGGCAGCATGCCCCAGTTCGTGTGCTATACTCCGGCCAATCCGGTGTTGCGTCCAGTCCACATCTTCTCGTATCTTGATTGCATCGCCGTTGCCGTTTGGCGGCTGATACTTCATAACTGGTTCGCCAAATACACCCCAGTTCCGTTTCACCGATGGCGCATCCAACGCAATGTCGTATCGACCCTCAAAGAACGGTATAAGTACATCATACACGTTGTTACAGTACGCTCTATACGCTTCCTGCCATTCGCCCGTGCCCATCTGCCCCCCTCCCTCATAAGGTGCGTCACATTCCATCTTTTTATATAAAAATTCGGTGATACAGCTCTGGTGAGCGGTATGTACGACAATAACCCCGATGACTATCACCGTGTCAAAGCAGTCAATGAACTTCTCGGGACGGATGAAGCACTACGTGTCCGGGAGGATGGTTCTCACTACATCGAACTTTTCGAGGGTTCAGACAGCATGCAGCGGGCGCGACGCGTACGAGATTCAGCCACCCTGCTGCTGGAGGCTGAGACACCGCTTGATGTAGTATGGAATAACGCATCCGAACAGGGCACTGGTACCCTGGTCTACAGTTGCCTGCGCCGCGAATACGATCCGGATCTGACTGACTACATACAGGCATTCGTGTCACATCCCCGGGAACTCCTGTCCGGCGATATGGACCTTGGCCAGTACGAACTTACAGCAGATAAGCTGCCGAACGGGTACCGGTTCAACCTTGAAGAACGCTATTAGAACGTGGTTCAGTTCTCGCGGCCAGCAGTTTCATCCCTGTCCTCGTCCGGATCATTCCCCGCACCATCACCGGGTTCATCACTGTCCGCATCTTCAGTATCTGCTGCATCCTCCACATTGCCTTCCGCTGTATCTTGATTGTCCCGGTCCTCGCTGTCTGAACTGTCCTGCGTATCCTGCTCTTCTTTATCCGTATCTTCATCTGTTCCTGTTTCTTCTTCCTCATCCGATTCTGTTGTTTCTTCATGTTCCATATCCTCCTGTTCCCCATCTGCTGGTTTTTCATCCTCTGGTTCTTCTTCCTCCGGTCCCTCACTGACGTCGTCTTCTGTTGTTTCTTCGAGTGCGATAAGTTCCCGATAAATCTGTGCGGTGGTGGCAGAGACGAAGGTGATCATGATGGCGAATGGGAATGCGCCGATGAGTGATGTGCGTATCCCGGTTTCACCCAGGCCGTTGCCGAGTATGACGTATACCGGGGTGAACAGGAGTTCGACCAGAATCCATACGGCGATTATGGCCATGGCGATGAGGAGGAGCTGGATGCGGTGGCCCTGTGCAAGCACCCAGCTTCTGTACAGGGCGATGTAGAATTCCCGGTCATCGACGGCGACGTACATGCTGAAGAGCCAGCAGCTGAGGAGGACGATCAGGCCAGGGATGATGAATATGATCATGCCGGCCATGGCTGCGATACTGACGATGACCAGTCCGATGAAGAAGTTAAGTACGGTCAGGGTGATGTCATCGGTGAAATGCTCCACTGCGACCTGTTCTGTTCTATCGGTATTGAAGGTACGCAGGGCCGCAACGATAATGGCCAGCATCAGCATCACGAGGACAAACTGGAGCACCACAAGGACTTCAGACGGTATGCCAAACGCAATCTTCTGGACGACCAGATGGTTCACGGCAGGCGCATCCATAAACATGTCTCTGGACGCCATCAGACTACTCATCAGGATGACATTGATCATATCGAGCGGTACAAGCATCGCTATGAACATCAAGCCGTTCGGTGCAGTCGTCCGCTCCACACCGGCCGTAAGCAGTTTCCTGACCTCAAGAGCCATATCCAGAACATGACGCTGACCGTATATAAAACCTTTTTCTACTATATCCGACCTGCAGGTACCGTCTACTCCTCGACCCTCGTGTCCTGTTCACCAGCATCGAGCTCCGACTCTGACTCCACCGCTGACTCCGATTTTGACTCCGCTGTAGTGGATTCTTTGCTGTCGGACACGTCCTGTATGTCTCCCTGTTCGTCGTTCCCTTCATCCTGTTCTTTGTCATGCTCATCCTTATCATTCTTCTCCGCCTGTTTCAGTGTTTTGAGGCGGTTGTAGGTCTGCGCGGTCGTGGCGTGCATGAACACGATGAATATACCGGTTACCGCTCCTTGAACTGGGATCATAAACAGAACGGGATCAGTGACGCTCCCAATAATCAGTTCAAGTGTTCCAGACACCAGGTTCAGGACGATGCTCACCATATATACGCCCAGCCCGATAAGGAATAGTGAGAGCCTGTGACCGCGTGTAAGCTTCCAGCTCTGTCCCAGTGCCTGGAAGCTGTTCTCGTCTTCGACAGCAATAAAGACATCGAAAAACCACAACCCAACCAGGACAATGATCCCGGGTACGATCAGGAACAACAGGCCAGTCACGAACAGCACAGCAGCTATCACGATGGCGATACAGTAGTAGGCGAGTGCCGGGCCGATGTTCCGGGTGAAATAGGCGGATGGAATATAGGCGGTTTCTGCTCCGACAAAGGTCCGCAGTGCAGCGATGTGCAACACAAACGATACGAGAAGCATACCGATGACGAATACAGCCAGTACCGCTGTTGGTACGGCGGCACCAAGCTGCTGTATGACCGGGTGTGTCACCACGGAACTGCCCATCGCGCCTGTCGATGCCAGTAGACCACTCAACGCGACCGTATCCACTAGAGAATACGCGCCGAAGATGACCATGAACATGCATCCGTTCGGTGCGACCGCCCGCTCCGCACCGTTCGACAGCATATCTCCAACACTCAGCCCCATACATCCAACATGCCCCTGTCCACATATAAAAACTATGCCGACTGTGGACAGGTAGATGAGACCGCATCCCCTACAACCCCCATAACTTCTGGAGCCCCGTCATGCTCATAAAAAAGGTTCAAACGGACGCTACAGTTCCCGTAGCTTCCGTAACATGAGCCGTTTCTCGGCCCGTGCAACCACCTGTTTCGTGGGTTCTACGTGTTCCGGCGGAACGGCGATGGTGTCCACACCGTGTTCGACAGCGGTCTGTACCAGTTCCGAATCCAGTTCCCGGAGGAGTAATGCGCTTTCACAGCCGTCTGGCGTCTCCACCCCGATCTTCTGGATGGAGTTCCGGAGTGATTCCCTGTCACCGTCCTGTTTCAACGCGTCGACATCCATCCCGAGAAATACGATACCACGGCCGAAGAGATTCGTACTCCGCATCACCCCACCGTACGTACTGATGACGGTACCCTGTCTGTTGACTTCGCCCTGTACGTGCTGTACCAGTACGCCGAACGGTTCGTCCAGCGCCTGTCCCGGCGCATCCGTCCGGAGCCAGACCTGACCCGTCTGATACTGGTCTGCCACCTGCCGTGCACGGTTGTAGTCAATATAATCCGGTGCCACCGCACCGTCCGCTGACGGCATATGCTCTGTGCCCAGAACTTTCACCCGGGTCGCGGTCAACGTGTCCGGATCTGTGACCGACATCTCTGTGGACGTGGTAGAGGACCCGTTCGACCCTGTATGCTGTTCGACCCCATTTTCCTGGACGGTACCGTTGCCGCCGTTGATCCTGACAGGGTCTGACTGGGCGAGCATATCGGTCGCATTTTCCGTCCCGACTACACCGGGGACATCCAGTCGCCGTGCCAGCGTGGACAGGTTCGCAGCCAGCCCACCACGGTCCGCAACAAACCCTGCAGCGTCTGGAAGGACAGCGATCAGACGCTCTGAGGCCGTGACCACGGCCATGATGTCCTCCTCTGATACCGTATCGATCCCCATATCGTTGTAAAGGATACGCACCGGCCCGTGAACGTCTCCCGGAGATGCACCACGTCCAGCGATGAACGGGTCACGGCCCGTCCCTGACCGGTCGCGATCATGCTGCGGCTGTCCACTCTTCCGGGAACGGGGTGAGAACCGTTCGACATCCAGGAAATATGTCCGGTTCCGCGACAGGACAAAGTCCAGCCGGAACGCGTTCCCGAACCGACCCTCCAGTTTCTGGATCGTATCAGCAACCTGCTCAATGTCCCGGGACTGTATACTGGGTGTTTCCCGGTCCTCGCTAGAGACACGCTGTTTGATATTCTTCCCGGACGTCGGATCACGGACGATCTTCCACTCCTTATTCACCACATCCCTGTCCCGAATATTTCCGTTCCGGTCCACGGCGAACCGGTCCGGCGTCGAACTTCCATTAAATAATGCCGTCCCCAGACCCCACAGTGCTTCCACCACGTACCGCTGCCGGTCCGGGTCCAGCGGATCACAGCTGAATGCGGCACCGGAAACATCCGGCTCCACCATGCGCTGGACGACAACCGCCATAGAATGGATCGAACCGATATGATCCTCTACCCGCAAGGCTTCGGTAGAATACAGTGAGGCCCAGCACTCCTTGATGTGCTTAATCACCGTATTCTTCCCGTTGACGTTCAACGCGTTCGCGTGTGCGCCCGGGATACGGCTGCCGGTCGGCGAGCTGCGGACCGCCACGAATTCGGTTTCACGCTGGCCACCGACAAGGTCTACAGCCTCACCGCCCGCATTTCGCACCTCCTCACTCATATTGATCTTCTCGTATGCTTCCTCGATCTCGTCACGGACATCGTCACTGAGTTCTGCGTTCATAATGAGATCCTTGATCCGGTCCTGTGCACGCCGGATACTACTGATATCAGACCGGTCAGCATTGTTGAGGATACTTTCGATCCTGCTTTCCAGCCCGTTCGACCGGACAAACTCCTCAAATGTGGGAGCAGTCACCACGAAGCCACGCGGCACGTTTACGCCGTACTCGGTGAGCCGGGCGAGCGCCTCACCTTTCTTCCCGACCTCCCGTTCCTCCCCGTCCGTCACGTCCTGAAACCACCGAATTGCCATGCCACAGTATTTCATCTGGACGGTTAAATAAACTGCTGATATGCATCATTACAGACTGTCACATCGCTTTCAATAACGTTTTCATGGGATGTAGCGTATATCACCGGTTTAATCCAGGTATCCGCGTTCGTCAGTGGTGCTACAGGATGTGCCAGTGTCCTGGATTGTTTCCGCCACATCAGTTGCTGCAGCCTCATCATAGAAGGCGTTTACCTCAGCGTAGAGACAGCCCTTTGCATAATCAGAGAGGCTGTGTTCACCTCGTCCAGTCTCTTCAATGAACGTTGTGATGGCGTCCGGAGAAAAATCAACCGTATACAGGTCGTCATGGAACTGTTCTTTCGGTGTGAACAGGTCTTCTGCTGTATCTGCATCGACGTCAAGTGTTACAAGATAATCTGAATCTGTTCCGCGGAGTCCTGGCGTATCGACGTACGTGACGCCTACCGCCGAGATATCCGTAATCGTGTCAGCGAGTTCTCCTGTCTCAGGTTCGAGTCGGTTCTCAATGGTACTGACAGTATCGAGGTATATTTCATCGTCGACTGTTGCAGTTTCTGTAGACATGTCAGGAAATCCGCTGAATCCAGTGACTTGGTCGTCCTGATTTGTCTTCCGCCCGAACAGCAACTGGTTGTCTGCTGTCCGGAGATGGCAGTGCGTGCTAAGTGACAGTAAATCATGCGTAGCAACGTCCTCCCAACGCGAATAGAAGGCTGGATCACGGTTGAACACGTAGGTGTGACGGAACCCGCGGACATCCGTGTCGATCTCATAAGGCGGTTCTTCAGCATCATCGGTCTCCACGAGGTACAGTATCTGACCGTCATACAGGCCTTTAGACTCCTTTGCATCCTTCCATACCGTTCCGACCTCTCCAGCAATTGACTCCGGTAGCTGTGACGGATTCGGCTCTGCCTTGATGCGGAACCTACTGTCAGTAATATCCTCCTCAACGGAGCATGGCTCGTCAAATGCTTCCCATACCTGTACTGTGCTCACATCCGCCATGTACCACTCCTCCACTGAAACATTTTTAACACTGGGCGATCAAGGCCAGTTCATGGATACCGAGGATATCCAGGTGATCGGGTTTGACTGGGACGGGACGCTCGTGGACAGTATGCTGACAAAGGCAGATGCCTTTGCTGATGCGGTGATCGAGTTTTACGATGAGGCATCCTCGCACCGCGATGAAATCCGTCACCTGTATCTTCGAACACGCGGTAATCCACGAACCGAGCAGCTCGCACGT
>CAZCWR010000073.1:0-7046 GCA_964502455.1 uncultured archaeon
CCGTGGAGTCCTCTCTGCAGTTGGAGCTGGCGGACTGCTGCTAGGCGGTGCAGGAGTCGGCGTTAGCCGGCTGTCAGGGAACGGAAACGGAACGGATAGCCAGGATGCAAATCATGGTACAAAAAATGAAACACAGAACACGTCAAAAAACGAGTCGGATCAGGGGGGCGATGCGGCTCCCAGGAACGGGCCTGATGCGTCCGAAACCGTGGACGATTCTGCGTCGGCAGTTGAGTCGACGCTCGATATCCGGAACCAGCAGTTTTCCCTCCTCCAGGATGCATCTATCGAGAACAGTGACTTTGTGCCTGATATCAAGAAACGGACACCGCAGATTACGCCGGGAGACACCTACTTCGACAGCCAGTATCTTGTCTTCGAACAGGATACAGAGGTCGATAAACCGGCGTGTATTGAACAGTACAATGACAACTATTTTACTATCCCCAACAAAGGCCATCCCGTCCTTGATATAGCGGAAGATGAGAAACGGCCACTGTCCTTCGCCATCCGCCAGGGCACAACATACAACGAGTGGCAGCTGAACGAGCTTTCACGGTTGTTCGAACACTGGGCCAAGGCGGCGGACACGCTACAGGAACACGAAATGGAGATAGATATCCCCCGTTCCCACGACGACGTGTATGAACCAAGACGCGTTGTCGGCGAGTTAAGCCTGGAAACGCTCGAACGGCAGACCCAGGCCGAACGCCAGCAGTACAATGAAGGAACAGCAGAATACGAACAGCTGTCAACGCTGCTGGAGGACATCAATGCAAAGCAGGAGGAACTTGAGGACTACAAAACCCAGAACTGGGATGCCGTCGATATGATCCACTACACACAGAAACGGACATTCTTCGAGGATGGCGAAAAGATTACCCCGGACAACTACACCTCGCTCACGGGATAACCTGTTACCGGTTCCGCCTCACCGACGTACCGTGAACTCCCGGCATCATTTTATAGCCTGCTGGATAACGGTAGAAGATATGGATATGAATAAGGATGTGATACAGGTATGGGCGTGATGTACGACCGGATCCAGACCGCACTCGAAGAGAACGGCGAGATCATGATCCATCTTGCCTCGGGACGAGACGCTGAACTCCATCGCCATAACACGACGTTCGAGGAGGAACCGATCGTCCGGGTGGACACCGGCACGGAAGTCCACTGGTTCAACGCAGAGGAAATCGAACGGTTCTGGATCCACCGCGAGTTCTGACCGCTCCAGGAATCAGCGCCTCCATCCCATGTATCCCCAACGCATAAATACGGTCAATGCTACAATATGATGCTATGAGTATGAGTAGTATACGTCCATACCTGGCTGCTGCAGTACTTCTTACCGTGCTGATCGCCGGATGTACACAGAATACCGGCAATACCCCGCCGGACAGCAGTGAACCAGCCGATACCGTAGAACCGGAATCAGGGACGGTCACTATTGAAATCACGGACAGCGGGTTCACCCCGTCATCGGTCACGGTAGAGCAAGGGACGACCGTGATCTGGGAGAACACCGGGAGCCGGGAGGTCTGGCCGGCAAGTAATCGCCATCCCTCTCACACTAACTATGCGGGCGGTGACTACGACAGGAGTGGAAGTTACGCCCAGTCACAGGCCTGTACCGGGGAGGGCGAACAGAAAGGTGACGCATTCGATGCCTGCCGTCGACTTGGACCCGGTGAATCATACGAGTTCACGTTCGAACACACCGGTGAATGGGGATACCACGACCATCTCAATCCTGGCGTACAGGGCACAGTGACCGTGGTCGAATGACGGATTATCGCTGAAGGAGGTTTTTCCTTATCTTGTTCGGTATAATCGTTCAGCGGGGCATACTGGTGGATTTCCAGGATGCTGGCGGATGTACAGGGCGTATGAACCGGTATTGGCCAGTCGTTGTTTGATTCAGTGGTACGCCGTGATGCGGAACCAGTGTTCAGGACGGCCAGTTTTGGTACTCGTTCGTGGACGGGGTCCGGATGGAATCTTGCCGTGGAGATGTATTATATCGACAATACAGTTTCTGGTATGGCTGCTGATACTGAGGACCGGGAGAGACTGGACGACGTGGATTTTTCCATCCTGAAAGCGTTCTGGGACAGTGAGAACCCATTGTGGAAGAAACGGGTTTACCGGTACGTGGAACAGCATATCGATGAACTGCCATTACAGGAGACTGTCTCCGAGCAGACGGTCGGCCGCCGCATCGATGACCTGCTCAACGAAGGGTACCTCGAATCCGTGATTACCGATCCCGATGCGGTGGACCGGGAACTGATCATCTCCTACCGGCTTACCGACCCGGGACGGTCCACGATGGATGCGAAACGGATGGAGTACATCCGGGACATCGTCCGTTCAGACATCTTCAGAGACTTCCGGCGTCAAGATGCCCCGATCAATCCAATCATCTCCGTCTTCGTTGACGAGTTCGATCTTACTGCACGGGAACGGGACTTCCTCCGGAACCGGTTTGACGCCACACAGATTGCCGCACTCCTTGCGCTGTACTACGTGGAGGTCGAGGCACGAGAATTCTTTATGGACACCGAGGCAGAGATCATCCGGGACGTTGCCCACGGCGATATCAGCATGAAAGAGGCCCTCCGCAGAATCGACGATGCCGGATAACCATCCCGTACATGCAACTGGGAACACATGTGCGGACGGTACAAATAAGGCGAAGATACTTGAACATGCAGCGACAGTACCGGTATCATGACTGACAACGAGGACATCCCGGTCACCGCAGAGCAACCGGACAGCCCGTTCCACACGACCGGGACAGACCATATCACGATCTGGGGGAGCAACGCGGAGGATACGATCGCGTTCTACCGGGACCTCCTCGGGATGCCGCTCGTCCTCAAACAGCCGAATCTGGACGACCCGGATCAGACCCATCTCTTCTTCGACACCGGGGACGGCCGCATCCTGACGTTCTTCGTGAACGACGACCGTGACTCCCAGCCAGGGCCGCTGCATGGTCAGGTCGGTGCAGTGCATCACCTGTCATTCCGTATCGAGCCAGAAGAGTTTGAGGATGTGATGGCTGCACTGGACGATGCCGGGAAACACTACAACGTGTTTGACCGCGGGATCTTCCACTCACTGTACACCCGGGACAACAACGGTCTCGTCATCGAGCTGTCCACGGACAAATACGCTATCCCGGACGACCGGCGTGGCGACGTACTGGCCACCACCCAGCGCATCCGTGAGGAAGACGGTGCCGAGTACGCGAAGGAAAAACATCTCGCAGCCGCACTGGACAAATGTGGGATTGATGCCGAGGCCTACGACCTGCCGGATGCGGACACCGGCGTCGGTGGTATCAACTAACCCGGTTACGCGTAGATATGGTTACGCCGGTACGTTCCATGGTCGTGAAGATGATTCCTGGTACTCACGGACGAACCGGTACGCTGCCAGGTACCCGGTGGTTGAAAGCACGATATTGATCACGACGTTCCCCAACAGCAGGCTCCGGGTGAACAGGAATAGCTGTTCCGATACCGGGATCTCGTAGGTGTATCCGGGAAGCAATGGGCTTAACGCATCGCCGACCAGGAAACTGAGTGTGAGGACACCGGAAAGGACGAACGGATTGAAGATGATGAACGCTGCCGCCATCGCGTACTGGTTGATCCGGTCCGAGATCGTTCCGATCCCCAGTGCGATCAGCGGCGCCATCCCGAATGTCGGTAGGACGGCGAGAGATATCGCTAACGCAAAACTGGCGGCTGTCTGCCGCGGCGTGTAATCAGTTGTGAGTGATGCATCAACGTGCTTATGGATGTCCGCGATCCACGTCTGCAGCCGTTCCCGCATACATGACACTTTGCGAGGGAACAGTCATTAACCTCACGGAGAATATACGTGGACCTGTTGGATCCTACCGGTACCCCCACAAAAAGAAGAGAAAAAAGGAAAGGACTGTACCGGGAGATGCCTATTCTTCGATCACGATCGTGGCATCCATGCCCGGATGGAACGTACAGTTGAGATCATACTCGCCTGTCTCGTCCAGTGTCAGGACAAACCGGTCCCGCGGCCCAAGTGTTTCGTCGATCCCTTCACTTGCGATGGTCACGGTGTGATCCACACTGTCCATATTCCTGAACACGATGTCCTGCCCCGGTTTTGCCGTGATCACGTCCTGTCCAAACGAACTGTCCTCCAACAGAACTGTGACAATCTCGTTCTCAGGTCCTTCACGGTCTGCAGGGAATGGACCGGGCGAAGTATCACCGGTACCGGTATCTGAATCGTTCCCCGCATCGGTATCGGGAGCAGTATCCGGTCCTGTATTGTCCGGCTGCGGCTGGTCGTCTGTGTCCTGTCCTGGCGTATCGGACGGTCCGTCAGATGCCTGATCCGGAAGTTGTCCGGGCCCGGCCTGCTGGACGCGATCCATCGCCGTCTGGAGGCCGTCCTGTGCCTCTTCCGGTGCGTCGGCCATCACACCTTCAAGTGTCGACATGGCCTGTTCCAGTCCGGACACGTCATCGTCCCCGGCACGGGCTGCTGCGGTCTCAAGGCCGTTCGCCGCGCGCTGGGCGGCCTCCCAGTCTCCCTTGGCAGCCATTGCCTGGGCCTCGTTCGCCCGTTTCTGTGCGACATCACCGGCGTTCGCAAGACCGACCGCCATACCGACACGGTCCCACGCCACCTCGATCCCGTACAGTGAAGAATCCGGCGTAAACCAGCCGGTATCCCATCCCTGCCCGGAAGGATTCTCCTGTACGGCGGCACCGGTATTTCCGTGCCCGTGTCCTGTATGGGCCGTACCGGCGGCAGCCAGCAGGGCCAGTAGTACTGCGAGCATGAAACAACGGTTCAACGCTGTCTGTCTCATTGTCATTGTATACACATCTATACCGTCCGTGGACTTTAAAGATACGTGGTGTTTTACACCGCGGACTACGATAGACGTGCCGCTGTTCTTCCCGTCCTGTCCCAGAAACAGATTATCCACTCAGACGGGTGACCTGCTCCCGATGCTCCTGTGGACCGCGCATGATCAGTGCGTCACCGGCCGTAATCGTCGTATCGTCAGCGGGGTTGTACGTCCAGTGATCGCTGTGTCGGATGGCGATCACGGTCATCCCCAGGTCTGCTTCCAGCGGAGTCTCCTGCAGTGTCCGGCCAACAAGATCACTGTCCGCCGCGATCACTGTGCGGAGGATGGTCTCATCACTTTCCCGGTTCGCCTCCACCAGTACGGGATGTGGTTCAATGTCGTCTATGACGGTAGATGCAATCTCCATGGCCGCGTCCGTGATCACCTCGGAAGCCGTAGCGATCCGGTAGACACCGCGGAGTTCGGAGATATCGCGCTGTGGTCCGGCAGCGGACAGGACCGCAGATTCCACGTGGTCGCGCATACTGTCCGCGTTGGATTCGAGGGACAGTACCTCTTCCGCGAGTTCCCGGTTATCGAACAGGACCGCACCGTACGCCAGTCCGGTCGACAGTTCCATCATATCCTTCATATCGATGAGGGCGTCTGCGAGCTCGCGGAACGATTCGTGTTCGACCTCTGCAGTGCCCGGGGCGAACGGGCGATCGGCCACAGCACGGTGGACTGCCCTGATACTGTCCTGCGGTCCACGGATGAACAGGACATCCTCCGACTGTATCTGGGTGGAGGCACCGGGATCGAACAGCCATTTGTCGTCCCGCCGTGTTGCAATAATCCGGGTCCCCGCACCGTTTTCCGCCTCGAACGATCCTACCGTGTCACTGGTCCACGGGATTTCCGGGGGGACCACGATCTTTGCAGTGGTTTCCTGTGACTCGGCGAGTACGGAGCGGAACTCCGGTGGGATCGGGATGTTCCCGGTCACCACCGTTGCAATATCGTCCGCAGCGTCCGCAATCTTTTCTGCGGCACTGACCGTGCTGAACACGCCCATCAACCGTTCGGCGTCTTCACGGGACCGGCCGGACAGGACCAGTGTGATATGGGCCTGCTGCTGCAACGTATTCATGTGCTCCTCCAGCGTCAGAACCTCTTCTGCCATCTCTGCACTGTCGTACATCACCGCGGTGTACGCCAGATCAATCATCAATTCGGACGTGTCCTTCATCTCCACGAGCAGATCCTTCACGTTCCGCGGTGGTTCATCAGACATACACAGTACATCTTGGGTGGTTCAGCTATTAAAACATGTACGCTCCGAACGTGCAGGGACGAACAGGGAGGGAAAGAGGTTTAATGCCGCGGACAGCATCTACGAGGTGAGGGACGGTACAGCGTGACAGCGACAGCAACCCATTCTCCGGAGAACGAATCCGACGAACCAGGTCGGGCGGTGTTACGTGATGCAGTGGTACAGGGCAGCGAGGTGTACCGGGAATCCCTGCCAGTCCTCCTCGCCAGTACTGCCGGTGGCCTCGTCGCCGGGACGGTGCTGGGCGGGGAGGGGATGCGGCATGCGTTCGAAACCATTCCCGGCCTGTTTTTGATGCTTCCAGCGATCATGGCGATGCGGGGCAACATCTTCGGGGCGATGGGTGCACGGATCGCGACCGCACTCCATCAGGGACTGATAGAGCCGGAGTTCACGCGACAGGACCGGCTGGAGACCGCTATAACCGTGACAATGGTGAACGGCGTGACCATGTCAGTCTTCATCGCCGTATCCTCCCGCATCCTGCTACACCTGCTGGGGATGCCGTCCGCATCCGTGTTCATGTTGCTGGGCGTCACGCTGATCGCATCCCTGCTCAGTGCGGTCGTCATGACCGCAATCCTGGTGTCGCTGCTGTTCATCGGGTTCCGCCGGAACATGGACCCGAATATCCTGAACGGGCCGATCGTCACCACGTCAGGCGATATCTTCGAGGTCCTGTTCATCTACGTGGCCGTCATGATCGTTGGGGTGGTGCTGTAGATGGCGCACGAATCTGGCATGGTACCGGACACGTGGCGGCTTCGCACTATCCTCGTCACTATGATACCCCTGCTTATGGTGCTGTCCCTGCTGGAGATCGACCGGTACCGGGAGAGTTCGCCGTCGGCGCTC
>CAZCWR010000074.1:0-6922 GCA_964502455.1 uncultured archaeon
GTTTCCCTTCCTGGATGTCCACAATCGCGTTCTCGAAGTCCTGACTGGTGACCGTTGCCTCTTCCTTATCAGATGCGCGTGACAGTGCGGAGATCGCAGCCTGCTTGCAGATCTGGGAGATATCACGGCCTGTATAGCCCGCCTCAACGTCCTCCACAAGCTCACTGAAGTCCACGTCGTCGGCGAGTGGAATCTTCCGCGTGTGGATCTTGAAGATATCCGCCTTCGCCTCCTTGCTTGGGACCGGGACCTCAAGTGCGGAGCAGCGGTTGATGATCGCCGGGTCCAGTACGCCGGGCTTGTTCGTGGCGAAAATAGAGACGATATTCTGCTCGCCGTCCTCCTTGTCCAGTCCGTCGAGCTCGGAGAGAAGCTGTGACATGGTGCGTTCCACCTCCTCGCCGCCGTGCCGCCGGTTCTCGTCCCGGCTCTTCGCGATCGCATCGATCTCGTCGATAAACACGATCGCCGGCTTGTCAGAACTGGAGGCCTGTCCGTACAGCTTCTTGATCTTCTTCGCCCCCTCGCCAATGAATTTTTCCACCAGCTGCGGAGCGTTAATCATGAATATCTCGGCATCAAACTCGTTCGCCAGTGCCTTCGCCAGCATCGTCTTGCCGGTACCCGGCCGCCCCATGAGCAGGATGGACTTGTCCATGTCCAGATCCCACTGCTCGGCGATGCGGCGCCGGTCATCGTCCAGCTGGACGCCGATATTCTTCTTCAGTACATCGATGATACTGTCCAGCCCGCCAATATCGGAGAACGTGACATCAGTCTCTGTCGGCGTGAACTGAGCGTCCTTGGTCCGTGACAGGATATCCGTAATCTCAAACGTCTGCGGGTCAACCGCAACCTCGGTACCGACCGGCAGTTCGCTGGGCTGTACGTCCTGTGGGAGTGTGACGCCGTACTGCCCTTTGATCGCTGATTCTGGTTCGATCCAGATCCGTTTCCCATCGTACTCGCCAACGACGACACCTTTCAGTACTGGCGTCTTCACGTCTTCTGCATTGGGAGTCTTGTCGTCTATTCGCTGGGACACGGCCTGTTGCACCTCCATGAACTTCTTGGAATGAACTTTTCTGTATATTTCCTTGAGACGGTCACAGTAAAACTCGGCGTCCTTCGTCTGTTCGGCCGCCCGGTTGTACCGCCTGAGTTCCTCCCGAAGTGTCTCGCTGTGCGTCACTGCTTCCTGGATTTCCTCGATCATCTTTTCCGAGAAATCATCATCCAGATACTCACGTTTGACCTCGGGAGAATCGTCCATACACACGGCTACGTTTAGGATAGAATTTTATAAAGGTAGGCAGAGTCCGTTTCCCGGCCTCCACAGAACGTTGCGCGCGTTTCCAACACCACGTCAACTCCAGCGTCATAGCATAGCTGTGGGCCGCATAGCATGCAGTTATTCACGGTAGCAGTCAGCGTGTTCTCGCATATAGCTGAAGAGTTCGTTGTGGACCTCCCACTGCTCCTTGTCTTCTTGTTGCTCTGTCTCACCGAATGCGTCAAAGAAGTACTCGACACCCTCATGGGGAACAAACGCCCGCATCCCGTACCCGTCTGTACCCTCGACCTGGCATTCGATGCCGTTGATGCTGTCCTCGAACGCCCGGTACCGATCAGCCTCTTCAGGATGCCGATGTTTCCGTACACCAAGCGCCAGTATCCCGTTCGCCAGTACAGCCAGCCCGTACGCAAAATGGGTGCGCGCCTCCTCATTTTGCGCAACGTCACCGATATCCGCATAGGGACTGTCTTCATGCACCCGTACCCCGGTAAGGAGATCATAGTCCTGTTCTACCTCCGCCCCGCCCGCTTCGGAGAGAGCGTTCTCCCCCACAGTCTGTTGTCCCACAGCACCATCGTCATCCGCATATCCACGCATGGTACCGTCAGTTGACTGATTCAGTTGACCGCCCCCCTCCGCAGACAGGAAATTTGTACTGTACTCTTCCTCGATCACGTCCGTAAGTTCCTCATAGACTCCAGAAATCCCCACATCCTGAGGTATAGCATTATGCACCATATCTAACCATTCGCCCTTATCTCCCGACTCCAACGAACCGCCTTCATAGAAGTTCCACCCAAAACTTTCCGCATTGTATAGCGGCTCTTCCACCATCGGTCTGCCGCCAACCTCACGCTCCTGCGCCTCTTCGTTGACTACCCGGAAGTTTTCATGCTGCCGTTCTTCGGTACTCTCAAGGTATGCAACGAAGTCATCGGGCACATCGTTTGCCGGCGCCACCCCAGAACCAGGTCGTCTACCACAGTTATCACCGCCAAGACAGCCTGCGACCGCCGCCATTCCGGCAGCACCAACACCCTTCAGCACGTCACGCCGACTGTAGCCCATGCGTTGTTACTTTATAGTACTCACTTATAAATTTTTCGGTTGTTTCCAGCACAACATATATCAGCAGTACCAGCACCACATGTTATTCTTCAGAGAGGTCTTTGCTGATCCGCTCATACGTTTCGACGAGATTGTCGATGCGGTTGCCGGAGACCCAGACCGGTTCGGCGGCGAACTGTTCTCTACGGGTGCCGTCGAAGGAGAGGAAGGCGTAGTCGAATCCGCGGCGTTTGGCTTCCTCGATAAACTCGTCGCGTGGCATGTCTGTGGCGGCGAGCCCGATCTCGCCGATACCGTGCCGTGCGTAGTCTTTCTGGACCCAGGGCGCGATGATGTCGAAGTTGTTCCTCTCGGCTTCTTCGAACGCGTTCTCTATCGGCAGCTTGGCCATGTTGGTGGCACCGCCCTGTCGCGTCGGGAGACTCCGGAACTGCCAGATGACAGTAGTGCGGGCACTGCCACCGGATGCGTCCTCGATCGCTTCCAGTGCCGGATACGTACAGGACCGGCTGACATCACGGTTCACAATGTCGCCGGCGGTTTCCTTGATCTTGCCCCAGATCGAGTCGGATTCCAGTAGTTCACAGCTCCCCTCTGGTGCCATAAAGATGGTGCGGTCCACCATACCGCGTTCCTCCACCATATTGTAGATATCCTGCGCCATGTCTTTGTCGGCAGGAATCTTCCCCTTCAGTTCGATCCGTGCCCCCATGTCGGTACCCTGCAGGTAGTCCAGCGCCTCACCGAGTTCCGGGATGCGCGCGTTTTCCGCCTCCTCTGTAGATACCGAGTACTCAGAGCCCACATCCCTGTATCCGCGGGTCGGTGATAGCTGGGTCAGCGTGTCGACCGACGTGTCAGCAGTGTTGTAGACAGTACCGGTAAGTCTCCCCGTGTTTCCGTCGTGGTATACGACGTACCCATCTTCTGCCTCGTGAACATCGAACTCGACCTGGTCGACACCGACCTCGTTCGCCACCCGGAACGCCATGATCGTATTCTCCGGTGCAAGCCCCTCCCCGTTCTCACCCGCCCCCCTGTGCCCGGACAGCAGGACATCCGGTCCACCGACCACGTTCACGCGGTATGGATCAAGCCACGAACAGTCTCCTGGAACACGCATCGTTCCAGCAGTTTGTGTACCGCACCCCCACAGGAACAGGTAGTACTCACCGGAGTCAACCCCGGAAAGATCCACCTCCGCACTGTCACTGAACAGCACCGGTTCACTGCCCAGGTCCGCATCCCACACCTGATTCGGCGCCTGCAGCGTGGCATCCACCGCTATACGCTCCCACTCCGTGATCTCATCCTGTGACACGTGCGACGTGTTCGCCACGTACACCCGGTGGTAGACATGTACATCCGATGGCACGTTGAGATCGACAGTGTCCGTAACCTCACCCAGATCCTGGGCGGCATCCAGTTCAACCTGCTCCTGGCCGGCCACGGGCGACACAGTAACCAGTGCCATACAGAGTATGATGCTCGCCCGGAATACAACCTCCGCATCCATGATTAGATTTGCACTCATCGCCTGACACACCGCAGCACTGGCTGTTATGTTAGAGTGCGACGCCACCCTATAAAATATACCCTCCTGTGACGCCCTGTATCCCAGAACCAGTGTTTGCGGTCGCTACCAGTAAAAATAGATTTTACTCGCAGAGCTGGATGTCCATGTTCCGTTCGACGTAGTCTGTGATATCATCATAGACCTCCTGTTCATCGCGTGTGGAGAAGTCGTCGGCGTACGATTCTACCCGGTGTTCGGGGACATACACTTCGCCGTAGCTGCCGCGTTCATCAACGATCCGTGCACGTAACCCACCGGTACTGTCCTGGAATGCCGCGTACCGCGTCGGGTCTTCGACCGCCTGCTCTGTCTGGCGGACAACCGGTATCTTGATGGCAGAGGACACCATCGTTTCCAGCCCGTATGTCAGACCCACCTCTACCTCCCTGGGCTCCTCCTCCATGGGCTCCTCCTCCATGGGCTCCTCCTCCATGAATGCAGCGATATCCCGGAATGCACCGTCCGAATCGGTCTCCATACTGATCATCACATCGTACTGCGACGGTCGATTCCGTGACGCGTACCCGTCTGGCACCAGCGACCCCCCCTCGTACACGTCAAGCGCAACGCTGTCATCATCGAATATATCTCCGTCGTACCAGTCTCGGTCAACCAGGCGGTCGTTCATCTGGTCTACCCAGCTGGCCGTGTTGCTTTCGATCTGGTACAGGACAAAATCCACGTCCTCTTCCACCGCATCATCAGCGACCGGTTCAGCATCCACTGCAGTCGAACATACAGGCACGTCCCCGTCACCCTCCAGACACCCTGCTGTTGCGCCGATAACAGACGTTCCAGCAGCTGCTGCACCTTTCAACATATCACGCCGCGTAACGCCGGACATAGTTGTTACTTGGCGGTAGTTACTTATAAGTCTTTCGGTTGTATCAGCACGTATCAGCGTGGAATACATACACGAGGCGAATGGTGGGCTTGCATGGGTTACGGTGCAATCGGAATCATACCGTCGTCGGTCCCGTCGCTGCCTCCGTCATCTGTGTCGCTATCCTCTGGTACGTCCTGTTCGGGTTCATCCCGCCGTTCTTCCTGTACCCGTTCGTAGTCCGCGACCAGGTTATCGATCCGGTTCGCTGACACCCATTCCACCTCAAACCGGTATCGTTGATCCCTGATAAATACATCGTCCCGGCCAAGTTCGTCACCGTACGACATGAACGCGTAGTCCAGCCCGCGACGTCCCGCGTCCTGCGCGAACTCCTCTGGTGTAATCCCATACTTCTTGAGGCCGACCTGGCTGATGTCACCGGCACCCACGTCATCGTAGTCCAGTCGTGGGACCACGATATCGAACTTGCCTTCTGCCTCGTCAAGCATGTCTTCCGGCCGGTATTCCACCCATCTTGACGGCCCTTTCTTCCGTGCCATCCACAGTACAGCAGTGGTTGCCTGGCCGCCAGATACGTCTTCGATCGCTTCCAGCCCCGGATAACTGCACGTCCGTTTGGTACGCAGCATCTTTGTGTCACAGGTTCCCTCGAACGACATGAAGATGGACTGGTCGACCAGGCCACGATCCGCCACCATGTTGTATACATCCCGTGCCATGTCCCAGTCCTGCGTGATATCTCCTTTCAGTTCAATCCGTGCATTCAGGTCCGATCCTGCCAGGTAGTCCAGCGCCTCTTCCATCGAGGGGATCGTCGCCTGCTTTGCCCGGTCTTGGGACATAGCGTAGTCAGATCCTACCTCCGTATAGTCCTTGATCGGTGACAGCTGTGTCAGTGTGTCGACTGCCGTGTCACGGACAGTCAGACTGCTGACACGGGCACCGATACCGGGAATCCAGTCAAACTCTCCGTTCACGGTCCGGCTGGTATCCGCGTCGTGGAACACCACGTATCCGTCATCCGCCCGGCGGACATCGAATTCGACCGAGTCGATACCGACCTCCTCTGCTTTTCGGAACGCCATGATCGTATTCTCCGGCGCCAATCCGTCTCCATTCTTCCCCGCACCCATGTGTCCGGACAGCATGACATCCAGCGTATTTGTGAAATCATAGCAAATCAACGTATCCTGCCCGCAGGCATAGTCCCGAGTCTGCCCCGATTCTCCTCGAACCATCTGTGGATGGACACAGGAATATCCTTCCTGCTCGCACTCCGATGCCTCCGTCAATTCTACTCGGTACGGATCCAGCCATCGACAGCCCCCAGGCACAGTTGCACCACTACTGCTACCCCGTGTGCCACAGCCCCAGAAAAAGATATAGTACTCCCCCGGGTCAAACCGGGAAAGATCTACCGCTGCACTGTCTGTGAACAGCACCGGATCACCCCCCAGGTCTGCGTTCCAGATATCGTTCGGTGCCTGCAACGATGCATCGACCGTAACCGGCTCCCATTCCCTAACCTCTTCCGGCGACACGTGTGACGCGTTCGCCACGTACGCACGGTAGTACACATGCAGATCGGACGGCGTCTCCACTGTTACAGACCCCGAGACCTCCCCCAAATCCTCGCCGACCGCTACATCCCCGCCGTGTTCTGCACCGGTTGCAGCCCCTGCCAGCAACACGAATATTGCCACCACCCCTACAATACCGGCGCTACGGGAAGAACAGTGAAGAGTATCAAAAGACATGTTTTAATGTATACGTACAGTAGATGCACCGGTATAAAACTTCGTACCACAGGACAGAAGTGCGTCAGACAGGATTTGAAACCCGGTTTTTCCCCAAGAAACGCGGATATGAACCTCCTGCAATACAGTGAGCCCGACAGGATTTGAACACGAAGCTCGCCACAACGGGAGTTTCTCAGGGTTCAGATCGCTAGGTATGAGCCCGACAGGATTTGAACCTGCGACCGCTCGGTATCTTCTATCGAAAATCACAGATTTTCTCAGACCTGCTCCGTAGTGGAGAAGGTCACCGAAGCCGAGCGCTCTGTCCAAACTGAGCTACGGGCCCCTCGGAAATCCTGTTCCATGTATACAGATGAATGCTTAAATAATCCCAC
>CAZCWR010000075.1:0-6826 GCA_964502455.1 uncultured archaeon
TGGGTGGTGTCGGTATTATGAATACGATGTATACGTCGGTCAGTGAGCGGACGCGGGAGATCGGGATCATGAAGGCGGTCGGTGCGAAGGATCAGCAGGTGCTCACCATTTTCCTCCTTGAGTCTGCGATCATCGGGTTTATCGGCGGTGCGATCGGGGTGCTGCTGGGTGCCGGACTCAGTATCGGTGTAGTGGAAGTGGCATCCCGGTTCACTGCGGTCCCGATCGGAACCGCAATCACCCCGCAGCTCGTGATCGGGGCGTTGCTGTTCTCCTCGATTGTGGGCATGCTATCAGGGGTCTTCCCCGCCCGGAAAGCCGCGCACATGGAGCCGGTGGACGCACTGCGGTACGAGTGATAACCAATGTACAGGCGATTCGTGACACTCACGGTACGGAACATCATCGCCCAGAAGAAGCGGTCGTTCCTCACGATCATCGGCATCGTGATCGGGATCACCGCGGTCATCGCATTCATCTCGCTCGGGCAGGGCCTGGAGACCGCGATCAGCCAGGAGATGGAGACGCTGGGTGCTGACAAGGTGTATGTGATGCCGGGCAGTGACCTGCTGGGGACGGTGGCGCAGATGGAGTCCACGCTGTCGGATCGGGATCTGGACGTGATTCGCCGGACCCGGGGCGTGGACCAGGTTGGTGGCCTGTTCTACGACTATGCCGCGGTTGAGTTCCGTGGTGAGCAGCAACTGATCCCGGTGGTTGGGATGCCGACGGATCGGACGCAGGAGATGGTGCAGGAGGCGAACCAGTTCCATATCGAGGAAGGGCGGAACATCCATGCGAACGATCGCAGCAACGTGGTGATCGCGACCCGGACTGCGAACACAGTGTTCGAACGCCCGGTCCGGGTCCGGAACCAGCTCCAGATCAGGGGTGAATCCATGCGGGTGGTCGGCGTGATGGAGCGTACCGGCGACCCGGAATACGACCGTAGCGTCGTTATGGATCTGGACCGGGTCCGCGACCTGTTGAACCGGGACGACGAACTGACCTGGATTATCGCCGAGACCGCACCTGGGTTCGAACCGGACGAGGCCGCGGAGTACATCGAACGCGCCATGAGGCAGGACCGCAACGTCCCGGCAGGGGAGGAGCGGTTCACCGTCGCCACGGCCAACGACGTAATGGCGATGTTCGGTAGCATTCTCAGTGTGGTGCAGGCGGTCGTGCTCGGTATCGCGTCTATCAGTCTGCTGGTGGGTGGTGTCGGTATTATGAATACGATGTATACGTCGGTCAGTGAGCGGACGCGAGAGATCGGAATCATGAAGGCGATCGGGGCCAGAGATACCCAGATTCTTGCGATCTTCGTGCTGGAGTCCTCACTAATCGGAGTCATCGGCGGCCTGATTGGACTGGTACTGGGATACGGGATCAGCATGGTGGTCGCCCATCTTGTGACAACGTATGCGGCGCTGCCGCTCACGGTTACGGTCTCACCTCCGCTGGTCGCCGGGGCATTATTGTTTGCTGCGGTGACGGGGATGGTGTCCGGTGTGCTGCCGGCCCGTCGCGCCGCGAAGCTTGACCCGGTGGACGCGTTACGGTATGAATAGGGCAGTGCATGATTGGGTGGAGGGAGCGGAATCTGGGTGGATGTGATTGCGTAACCTTCAAATAGCAGCTAGTGGACTTGTAAACAGGGGTAGTGAGCGCGATGCGTCATGCCGGTGTCGGGTGTGCGGATTATGATGAGCTAGATGAGGATCCGTTCCGTATCGCTGTAGCGGCGGTGGAGGGGGCCCGTGACGGGATTGACCGGGCGCCAGATTTCGCGTTTGTGTTTGCCAGTCCGCGGGTTGACCTGGAGCAGCTTGTGGCCGCGTTCGACGATGCACTGGACTGTGAATGGGTCGGGTGCAGCACGGCGAACGAACTCTGCAATGCCGGTCACCTTGACAGGAGTGTCGTGGTGCTGCTGGTCGCGTCCGATGATGTCACGTTGCAGAGTATTGCAATCGAAAACGTACATGATAATCCGCATAACCGGTCTGCTGATGCGGCACGTCAGGTCGGTGATGCGGATGCGTTTATCCCGATCGTCCCGGGGTTCACGCAGGAACAGCCGTCAGTTGGTCGAGAGGTGTTGAAAGGTATCCTGTCTGTGCATGGGCCTGAAACGCCGGTAGTCGGTGCTGCAGCAGGAGATGACCTCCGGCTCCAGCAGACGCACCAGTTCCGGAACGGAGAACTATACACAGACGCGCTCGTACTGACCGCACTGCAGACGGATAATGATATCGTGCTGGGGCTTGATCACGGGTTTGAACCCACGAATAGCATGTATATGCCGACGGTGGACGGTGACAGGGTTACAAAGCTCAACGGACGACCGGCGCAGGAGGTATACGCAGAGGATATCGGTGTTGCACCGGAGGAACTGGAAGGAACGGTGGAGGCACCGACCGGTGCACAGCTACCGGCAGTGATCGCGAACTACTCCCATCAGCATCCGTTTGGGGTGGCGGTCGGCAATGACTACGTGCTGAAGGTCCCGGAAGCAGTGGAGGACGGTGCGATCGTGTTCTCCTCGGAAATCCCGGAGAACACGAACCTTGTACTCATGCGGCGTGCAGATACAGGGCTTACAGACGCTGCAACGGCATCTGTTGCGGACTGGATCGACACTGACAGGACGGTCACGTTTGGTCTGGTGTTCGAGTGTGCCGGGCGACTCCTCGCGCTGCAGGAGGAGAACCACGATGAGGTCGATGCACTCTGCCGGCTGATAGATGGGCCGTTCGCCGGGTTCTTCAGTTACGAGGAGATCGGTGGACTGGCGGACGGTATGTGCACTGCCAACTTCTTCACCGTCACATCGCTCATCGTGTACGAGGAGTAAGGATGGATGCTCCGGCTGGCAGTCGGGACAGGAGGGATATTCGCACCCCTATATGGCCTGTCATGCCCGTATCCGTTCATTATAAAAGCCTTAATATCCAATGCCAATTGCGTAATGACACGCCTGATATGTGTTTCTAGTGGGAAAGGGGGCGTCGGGAAGACAACACTGACATCCAACCTTGGATCGGCGCTGACCGAGTTCGGTGTCGACACCGTGGTCATGGATACGAACCTGACCAACCCTAACCTCGGGTTCCACCTGGGCATCCCGCTATACCCGGTCACACTGCACGACGTGCTCCGGGGCGATGCACATATCACCGAGGCAACGTATATCCATAATTCCGGGCTTCGTGTCGTGCCCGCTGGACTCTCTGTTGAGGATCTGCGGAACACGTCACCGGAGAATCTGGGTGATGTGCTGCGGGACACGGTCGGGGAACCCGAGTTCGTATTGCTGGATTCTGCAGCAGGACTTGGGAAGGAATCCATCCACGCCATTGAGGCAGCGGACGAGGTGATTCTCGTCACCAACCCGAATCTTCCCGCGGTCACGGACGCACTGAAGACCTGTAAGATCGCGGAGGAAGCTGGCACCCACGTCCTTGGCGTGGTATTAAACCGGATCAAGGGGAACGAATCTGAACTGGACGTGGACGAGATCGAGGATATGATCGGCTACCCGGTCGTCGCAGAGGTTCCGGAACACGAGGTGTTCGATGACGCGGTGTCTAACAAGGAACCGGTCGTCCACCACGCGGACGACCACCACGTCTCCGAACAGTTCCGGCAGCTCGCCGCAGACCTGGCTGGCATTGACTACATGCCGGAGAAGCAGTCCGAAGGCCTGTTCGACAAGATTGTCAACTTCTTCAAGTGACTGTCATGGCGTTGACGGATAGAAGTCGTGAGGAACGATACCGGTTACGGTCTCGTGGCCGATCACTGACGATGCTGATACTGGGGGTGGTAATTACGGTGATCGGTCTGTACGACATGTTTAACAGCGGGATAGTGGACCGGTATGCTGCCGTACATATTGTCATCGGGGGTGCGTCTACCGTATTCGGATACGTTACATACCGGCGGACACCGAAACCGTAGTAGTTTATGTGGTACGCTGTTCTCCCAGTTGTGTTCATGACAAATTCTATTAATCACGGCGACATACAGTATATCATGGGGCGACAGGAGGATATCGTTGTTATCGGCGTCTCGGCACTGTTTCTTATTGCTGTCGCCAGCATTGCTGTCCTCTCCAGTCAGGGACAAGGTGATTGGATGCCGGAGCTGTCCGATGATATCCTGTCCGATGATGCGCCGGATGTATCGATGGATACGCTGACCCTTGCACCGGCGACAGCGGAGGATCTCTCCGGAGAGGAGCTTGAGAAATTGGCTGATGCGCTGCGATCCCGGTTTGAGGCCGCGGGGGTTAACGTGGTGGTGATGCCGGATGCCGCATCACAGCGTATCATTGTCGCCGCACCGGGTCAGAACGTGTCGGAAGCAGTGTCCACCCTGGAATTAGGCGAGTTTGCGGCGTGGATACCGGTCACTGTCGTGGATAACGAAACGGTCACTCTAGGTGACCGGTCCTACACTGTTGATCGGGACGGCGACCGTATCCGGCTCCTGGAACAGTGGCACGAACCCGGTGACTGGTTTCGGATCAGCTCCGGAGATCACCTCCTCCAGTTCAGGTACCGGGAACGGACTCCAGCGAACGCCACGCTGGCTGCCCGAGTGTTCACCAGTGCCGATGTACAGGCTGTTGATATCACCCCGGAAGCATCCGGGGTCCAGCGGGCAGGAGGGGCCTGGCGGTACCAGTTCCAAATCCGGATTACGGAAGATGCTGCGGACCGGATGCAGGATGTCGCACAGACCTTTGACCGCGGTCCGACCCACGGAAACCTCCAAGACGCCGAACTCCAGCTATACCTGGACGATGAACAGATGAGCGCGCTCGGCGTTGCGAATGCGTTCCAGGACCGGCTGATCAGGGAACCGTTAATCACAGGAAGCGCGTCGACACAGGAAGAAGCCGTCCAAGAGATGGACCACCTGCATTCCGCGCTTGCTGCCGGTGAACTGCCATACCCCGTTGAAGTCGTGTCCCGGGATTGACAGTGGAACGGCACAGGTTCACATATGTAAACAGATTCCTGGAGCACTCCGTAATATATTAAATAATAGGTGATCATGATAAACGCATGGGATGGGACGGAGAGTACGTCGAGCAGGAACTGGAACAGTACCGGGACGGAGACGAACCGGACTACCAGGACACGTTCGAGGACAGATACGCGGATGTTCCAGCACAGGAGTTTACGGGAAGTCTTGAGGTCGGTATACGATCCCAGGGGACGATTATACGGTCAGATATCGTAATCCGGTTCGGTGGCGGAGGCGACACGTTCACCGTGCTGCAGGGCGGGGATGAACTCCACGAACTGGAATACGACCGGTACCTCGAACCATGATAACAGAAGCCGGTTTACGTGGCAGCATCCTGCAGCGTATGCACATCCAGTTCGAACGCAACCACACTTACGCCGTCCATCCCCCAGTTCTCCCGGACATTCTCTGATATTTCGCCAATGAGACCAACGTCTCGTCCATCGATGTACACGGTGCCGCATTTGTTCTCCGTGAAGCTATCATGCTCGGTCTCTTCAACCGTCAACTCGACGCCGAGCCACGTGGCCAGTGACTGCAGGACACCGCGTGCATCGGAGAATGTGGCGTCGCCGTCCGCGGTGGCGTACGCCAGTTTCCGTATATCCTCGGCACCGGTTGCCGTCTCGTCGGAGAGCTGTGAGCACAGTCCGATCTCGAACACGGTCTGCGGGTACCGGTTGTGCTGGTTCTCGGCGAACGTCTCCATGAGACTGGGCAGCAGCCAGTTCCGCACCACCGCATAATCTGTGGTAAGCGGGTTGGACATGGATACAAGGTCCTCTTCTTCCCGGTCCATCCGCTCGAACAGCTTCTCCCGGTTGGACAGGATGAACGTCATCAGCTCCTGCGCTCCGGTCCCGACCATGAACTCGCGCAGCCGGTCCACGAACACGCGTTCATCGGTCTGCTCCCCGATCGTCGCGATCTCCGGGATCTGCTCATTGATATTATCGTACCCGTACCCGATCACTACGTCCTCGATAACATCGTAGTCATGCATGATATCCGCGCGGTACGCCGGCACCTCCACGATTAGATCACCGTCTTCTGCGCGCACCGCGTAGTTCAGCGTTTCCAGCTGCTCCGCCATGCCCTCCGCGGACAGGTCGTCCAGCCCCGAAATATCACGTATATAATCTGGATCAACCGTGAGCGTGTCCCGTGACATGTCCGGCAGCTTCTCTTCATCGACTATAACAGATTCGATGGTGCCGCCCCGCTCGTACGCGGCCGCGACCAGGATGTTCAGTGCGGTCTCGACTTCCTGCCGCGATGTCCCGGTCACATCCAGGAACAGGTCCGAGGTGTCCTCCGTGACTTCTGTTGCAGTGCCATTAATCACGGGCGGGAACGAGAGTACCGTCCCTTCGGAATCCACGATGAGCGGATATTTGTCGTATTCTTCCACGATCCAGCCGTATTCCTGGCCTTTCTCGTGCTCGTCCAGTATCTCATCCATCGTCATCTCGGAGGCATGGCCGAGCGGCTGGAAGCTGTACGACGGATCTACTGCCTTGTACGTGATATCAGTATCAATAGGCGTGAAGTCGTGAAGCCCGATCGCGATCTTCTCCCGCTTCCGGCCGTACGTCTCCGTCAGCTTCTCCTGTAACTGGATCAGGCTGTTCAACCCGGTCTCAGTCAAATCCAGTCCGGTGATGCGCGCGCATGCGATGTGTGGTCGGACGTTCTCAACGCTGTCGTCCACGGTGACGGTCACATCTCCGTCGGATACGGGGTAGTCCACCGCACCGGTCTCGATCTCGAAGAACCCGCGCAG
>CAZCWR010000076.1:0-6826 GCA_964502455.1 uncultured archaeon
ACGGGCCGTACGCCGGCATCGACCTCGACGACTGCCGCGACCCGGACACGCAAACGGTGGACGAATGGGTCCTCGACGTAGTGCTGCAACTACAGTCATATACGGAACGCAGTCCCAGTCAAACAGGATACCACATCATCGTCGAGGGCGAAATACCGAACGGCGGCAACCGTAACGGCGACCTGGAGATGTACGACCGCGACCGGTACTTCACTGTGACCGGCGATCACGTCACCGGCACCCCGCAGACGATCGCAGATCGTACACCGGAACTCGCCGATCTCCACACCGAATACATCGCTCCCGACGACAGCGAGACCACACAATCACCAGATACCGCCCCAATCACGGTATCCGACGAGGCACTGATCAAGAAGGCAATGGCCGCCGAAAACGGCGACAAATTCCGGGCACTGTGGAACGGCAAGATTTCCGACTACCCCAGTCACAGCGAAGCCGACCAGGCGCTGTGCAACCTGCTCGCTTTCTGGACCGGCGGCGACCCCCAGCGCATCGAACGGTTATTCAACAAGAGCGGACTGGTTCGCGAGAAATGGCGTGATCGGGAGGACTATCGGGAACGTACGATTCAGAAGGCTATCCGGGACTGTCCGTCCTACTTCGACGGTTGATCCCGCTATCGGTTGTAGAAAGCTGTGTTACTCCCGGACCGGATTGAAACTTTGCTCCACATGCGCTATTGCAACTGTCTCTGCCTCTTCTCGTTCAGCGATGCGACCGGCGCGGTGCAGCAGTTCGATCGCGTGTCTGCAATCCCCGTTCATGCCGGCCACCCGGTCCGCGATTCGTTCCAGAGCATCGTCGGTGACCGCGTCTGACTGGAACGCTGTGTCAGCCCGGGCCCGGAGAATCGCATAGAGGGCGTCCGAATCATATCGGGGGAAGTAGACCGGGCGGTAGTTGAGCCGACTTTGACTCCGCGGATCAAGCTGGATCTCCGCCGGCGGCTGGTTGGAGATGAGGATCACCCCGAGTTCGTTGTCGCTGTCCGTGCTCACATGGTGCAGATCGTAGATAATGTCGGTCTGAGCCTGCTGGCGATCAAACTCGTCCAGCACGATGGCGAGACACTGGTGTTTGGCCACCCACTCGTGGAGCTGGCGCAGGAGTTCATCGACTGGCTTGCCTTTCCGGGGCGCCGGATAGCCCAGATCAATCAGAAGTTGACTGAGCAGTGAGGAACGAGTATTATACTGCCAGCAGTTGACGTGGACAGTACGGACCCGGCTCTGCTGTTCCAACTGGCGACAGATGTGCCTGATCGTGGTGGTTTTACCGACGCCGGCCGGCCCGTGTGCGACCACGTTCTCCGGTGCAGTGCGCCGGGTGAGCGGGGCAAGCGCTGCTTCAAGCGCTCGAAGCTCCTCATCCCGGCCGACGATTGTGTCCGGTGTATAGTTCGTACTAAGCGCGGTTTCTGTCTGGAATAATCGGTTCGTTCGTTCAGGACCGTCAAACATCGATACATCACCAACAGGAATCAAATATCCAAATACTCGCCAGAGAGGCCGTGTTTCTCATGAACAGTGATGCGAGATATATAAACCCGGTATACATCCTCCGAGCAGCGCTCTGTTGCGATATATCGGTATAAAGCCCCTCTCCTCGAAACTCCACCTGAGCTTAAAAAATTATTCTCGATGGAATATACTGGTTTCATACGAAATACGGCCTCTGTAAACCGTTGAATCCGTTTCCATGGGGTCCTGTGCTATGACCAGCGCCGATACCGACCGCTTGGAACTCGATGCTCACCCGGAGACAATCCTCTACCGGGATACCGAACAAGCAATCCTGCAGGATACCGTCGCAGCCCCCACGCAACATCTCTACGTTCATGGACCACGGGGAACGGGGAAAACACTCCTCGTCCGCAGCGTCCTCGCACAACAGGCGACCACCTACTATTTGTCCTGCATTCCCCACGACACGCAGTACAAGGTCCTGACAGCACTCTATGAACGTGTCACCGACAAAGACATCAACTCCGGCTACCACACGGCCCAACTTCAGCAGCGACTCGCCCGCCACCTCCGGCATACCTCCACGCACGTCATACTGGACGACCTTGCCTTCCTGCTCATGAACGATGGAAACGATCTTCTCTATAGTCTCTCGCGCCTCGACCGCCACACCGACCTGTGTATCATCGGCATCAGCACCAGCCAGGCATCCCTTGCTGATCTCCTCGATGACCGGACATACAGTTCACTGCGACCTCGTCACCTGCCTCTCTCACCGTACTCTACGGACGAAGCCATCCAGATCCTCAGCCACTGGGTCGAGACAGCGCTGCCATCCTGGACAATGATGTCTGCCGCCCTCGAGTACATCGCGGCCACCACGACAAACCTCACGGCTGGGCTCCACTGGCTGGACTGTGCGGCCGCGCAGGCGACGACAATCACTCTCGACGTGGTTAGAGCCGTCCAGGATGACGCGGTCCAACGCTACCGTGATGCGCTCCTGCAAGAGTTCACCTGGCACCATACGGTACTCTTGGAGGTGATTGATCAAGCAACAGACGTCGCGGAAAGCATCACCACGGGCACGGTCTACGACCGGTATACGGACCAGTGCAGAGACGTCGGGACTGATCCGCTGACGGCACGGCGCATCAGCGACTTCCTCACCCACCTTGAGCTTCTGGACCTGATCGACGTGACACACCACAACGGCGGATCTCAGGGGAAGACGCGGGACCTCCGACCCACCCGGTTACAGGAGTTCTGAGAGCTCCGTCTCTTCGAGTTCAGCCAGTTCACGGAGAATGTCCCGCCGCTCGCGTTCCAGCTTTTGGCGATCCCGCCAGTGCGCACGGTGTTCCTCCCGTAGTTGCTGTTGGAATGTGTCGAGCTGGTCTTTCAACTGGTCGCGCGTCCTGTCTTGCTTCCCGCTGTTCGTCCGATACAGCCGGTTGAGCTGGTCGGTATACCGGTCGATCTTCCACTCCAACTCGTCGACGATCTCGTTATGGATGGTGTCCCGCCTGTCCAACTGGGCGTCGATCCGGTCCAGTTCGGCCGATAACCGTGCTTCCTGCCGTTGCTGCGACCGTTCCAAGAACCGGTTGACCGCCTCCCAAGACGTGCCAGCGGTCTGTCCATCCCACACATCGTAGTCGACGTAGTCCATTCCCTAGGCAACTAACGGGGATTGGTATCGGATGGGTCTTCGCACTCACCGCAGTTCGTTAGCTACCGGCATCAACTATCTCTCCTCTCCATATGCTGGTGACCGATACACCACCTTTCTGTCACATTTCCCACCAGGCGAACGAAGATGTTCGCAACGAATTCAGGAGAATAGCTACGTCCGCGGCGATTTCAGAGTCACAGAGTAATACTAAGTTATATTAAACATCTTTGTCCAGAATATATTGAAGTTCTGGATAGGGCGATCCCATGACGAATAGCACCTGGTATCTCCAAGCATGGCTAGCCATTTTCGCCTTCCTCTCGTTCAGTACCGCCGGAGCAGCCCTGGACATCAACTCGTCCTACCCCCTCAAATACTATGGGAACGTCACAGAGAGCGCAGATCTCGATTTCCGTGTGAACCAGTCCGGCTACATTACCACGTACAGCCACCTCAACATGAGCAACAACAAGATCCGCGGCTTCTTCACTACCGGAACCGGTGGCAACACCGGTCAGTGTGCAAACGGCGAAGCAGTCGAATACGTCAACGCGGACGGGACGTATAGCTGTGTAGACATCGATAGTCAGGCGTCCGGCGACCCGGACCAGAACCTGTCCGAAGTGCTGGCCGTGGGGAACGTGGCGAACACGAGTATCAACATGTCCGGGAACAGTCTGGGGACCGGTGTGAGCGGTGGCACCATAGTCATCAATGATACGACAAACGTGCAGGATATTGCGCGGTTCAAGGAAGGCGGCAATGTGTCAATTCCAAATGGGAACTTATCTCTCGGTGATGCGTTCGAGTTCCAAGAACAAGGATGGATGACTGTTAAAGGAGATTACTGGCCAGTAATAGAGATTAATGATACAGGGACTAACGACTTCTGGAAACTGCACCAACGACCGGACAGTGGAAAGTTCTTGATCCGCGCGGGATCAGCGAGTGGTAGCGACTTCAACGCCTTGACCGCAGACCTTGGCGGCAACGTTGAAGTGCCGAACGGCTGGTTGAATGTTTCAGGTGATGTGGACATTTCTGATGCACAGAGTGCGGTTGAAGCAACAATTGAAAACGAGGGGACAGGCGGAGGGAACGATGACGATGCTAATCTACTGATTAAATCTGCCAATGCCGGTGAAGGAAAAATCCGGTTCTTCCACGATGGTACCGAGGAATGGGCGCTCGATACCGGTGACGGGCAGGGCGGTGCCTTTTCGATCCGTGATCAGGTGAACGGACAATCCAATCTCAAAGCAAGACAAGGCGGCAACGTTGAAATCCCGAACGGGAATCTTTCGCTGTCGAGCGCCAATGATATCCGCTTTAACGGTAATTCAGATACCCACTGGCGGATTGGACGGAATATTGGTGACTTTACCAGTACGTTGTCCGGGAATTCGCTCGATATCACGGGGTACCATAGTAACGATGAAGGGGTAGTGATCGGTGATAGTAATGGAAACGAAGTCTTTGTCGCCAACACAGACACCAATAATGTCGTTATCCCGAACGGTGACCTGAACTTTGCGAACGGTAACGACATTCAGGACAGAGGGGCAGACGCCATCCAGTTCGACGGCAGTCAGAATGTGGACTTGCCGAATGGCAACCTGACTATTACGCAGGGCAAACTCTTCCTCGGGGATGATTCCACCCGGCAGGGACGGCTGTACGTGGGCGAGAGTGGCGGGAATGACGAGTTGTTGCTGCAGGGCACCGGTGATAACACGTGGGAAGTGACCACGGTAGGGACGAGTGGTTCAGCAACGTTGAACTTTGATGCGAACGGCGATTCGTTCACCACGACGTTTGACGGACAGATACAGCCCGGTGGCGACATCAACATTGGTCAGGATACGTACTTAACGATCTCACCCTCTGATACATTCAGCTATGATGGGAATACGGTGGACAACTACGGACTGGGATGGGCCACTGACTCAGACGATGACGACGCCCAGGCCTATCTCGCCGGCTACGGCGGGATCAAACTCTTCTCCGCCAGCACAAAGGCCGTCCACATAGACGCATCGCAGAACGTCAACGTGCCGAACGGTAATCTGGATATGAAGGAGACTGGGAGTGTGGACCTAAATACAGACAATTTGAGCGGATCGTACAGTCGGCCGGCCGAGGGGCATATCATGATGGGAGCGGCAGGGAACGATGCTGGCCTGATCTACGGACGGACTGGAAGCGGCGGGAACAACGACGGCGAACTGATCATCAAGACACAGGACGACGGCGACGAGCCGATCATCTTCCAGCAGCACGACTCGTCAGCCCCTAACGATCCGGTGGACCGGCTGAAAATCACCGGGGCGGGGAATGTCGAAATCCCAAACGGGCATTTGAACGTGACCGGCGGCGATCTTGATATGGGCGCACAGACGAACAACATTTCCAACTTCTTCGACACCGTGGCCTGTACGGATTACGTGAAGCGGGTGTTTGCGAATGGGAGTTATGCGTGTGGCACGGATGATTCCGGCGGGAGTGGTGGTGCGGAAGGCCTGCCGCAGACGTTGACGGTCAACAGTACGGCGAACCAGAGTATTGACATGTTCGGGAATAACATCACGGATTCGACACGGGGCAACGTGACGATTGGGGATAGTCTGAAGGTGTACGGGAACATGTGGACGCAGGGCGCGGACCTGGCCGAGGTGTACCGCAGCCCGCAGGACCTGTCCAAGGGAGCGCTTGTTATGATCAGTGATCAAATGCAATCGGCTGTAGAACGGGCAACGGCGGCAGGACGGTACCGGATTGCCGGTGTCGTCTCGACGAACCCGTCGCATGTCATGAACTACGGGGAAGACGGATATCCCGTTGCACTGACCGGAAAGGCACCGGTCAACGTCTCACTGGAACACGGACCGATCAAGCCTGGTGACCCGATTACCGTTTCCTCAACACCGGGTGTCGGTACAAAGGCTATACAGCCGGGGATGGTGGTTGGCATTGCCCTGGAACCGTACACGAACCGGTCAACTGGAACCATTGACGTATTCGTCAATCCCCGTTACTACGCTTCAAACCAGGCGAGAGAACGAATGCAAGGACCAGCAGACGAGAAGAACCAATCACACATGGCACAGGTCACACAATTCCTCTGTGACCGGCATCCAGACGCCGCATTCTGCGCCGGGTAATAGACTACAGAGTACTGATGATCTCCGCTAGTATTCTACCTTGGTTTCTGTAAATCTGCTTGAGAAGAGATCGCGAAATATGGAATTAGGACATATCATCACACTGCTGGAGAATCCATTCCTCTTCCTCCCAAAGCCGCCGTGCGGCGCCCGGTCATCGCTCTCACACACCGCTGCAATACCACAGCGTGCCTTCTCGAACAGGATCTGATGCCGGATAGGTATTCACACTCACGGCTAAAGGCCTTGTTTAGACGCACCAGAAGGCGTGAGTTAGTGGATCTGTTAGATGAACAGAATCTGGCGGTGCGTGTCTCTCTCTTCGGGTTCGTCGATTAAAGACGGGCTGTAATGGACGATCTGCAAGCGTCTAAACAAGGCCACGGCTAAATTATATGAGTAGAGTGGTAATTTGGCCTGCTGCAGTTCAGTGAAGTCTGTTTAGCACAGGGTGTTCATGCTGCTACTGCGGTCTTCAGATGTGATACTATCGCCACACTCCGTTT
>CAZCWR010000077.1:0-6739 GCA_964502455.1 uncultured archaeon
CAGAAGGCGTCAACATCGAAGTCGAAATCATCGAATAACCTGAACCTTCTTTCCTACCCCTCGACTTCACGTATTCACACTCCACCAGCATACGCGACACAGCCAGTACCGCATGAACTGCTGCAAGCGTTAAAAAGAATTCTCCACAACGTGTAACAGTACGCGACACTAGTAAGCCCAGGTGGCAGAGTGGACTAACGCGCCGACCTGGAAAGTCGGTGGGCGAGAGCCCGCGGGGGTTCGAATCCTCCCCTGGGCGTCATACGGCGAATTAGAGTCTAAATATAAGATATTCTGTACATATAGCGTTTGAACAGTGTATCCGGATGCGGGATTCGAACCGTTCCCCTACACAATCCATCGGTACCACGTTCTATCATAGTGGAGTTTGTTCCGTAACTCGCTGTAGGTTTAAAAGCATTTCTTGTATATACTATCAGTATGAACAAGATTATCGCGCTTGCGGCAGTATTCTTGATGGTTGCAGGGATGAGTACGGCGGTTGACCGCCACGGCCCGATGAAAACCGGACTGTTTGAAGTCCAGATTGACGATGTAGAAGTGAAGGGATGGCAGTCCGTAACCATTCCAGGCGTTTCTGTTGAACAGGGCGACTACCGGGAGGGCAACGACGCATCGGATGAGGAGACGACACAGAGCAATCATAATATTCGCTACGTTGAGGAGAACGTTATCATCGAAACCGAGAACGGCAAGGATGTGAATATTATCCAAGAGAAGACGGGCGTTGCCGATCCCGATGTTACTGACGAGTTCGGTAACCCTGTACCCGTCACGCTGGAATGGAGTACCAGCGAAGGCGATGCCGGTGAGTACACACTGACCATCTTCATGCCGGACGGCACACCTGTCCGTGCAAAGACAGTGACCATTCCCGGCAAGTCCATAGAACAGGACGAATACCGAGACGGCAACGACGCAACCCATGAAAAGAAGACATGGGGACAGGTCACGTTTGACGACCTTGAAATGGAACGTGGTGTAAAACTAGGTGCCACAGAACTCCACGACTGGATTAAAGACATTCAGGCTGGGAAGGCAGATGAAGGTAGGAAAGAGATTGCTGTCAAGTTGCTGGATGAGGAACAGACAGCAACGGCGTACTACTATGTCCGACGACGTGGTGGAGAGGAACTTGCTGGCCCCGGTGAAGGCGGCAAGACAGTCGGTGCCGGACAGGTCACAGAAATTCTGGAACTTGCCGGGAACGGTGATGGCAACGGCGATGAAGTGAGTGAAGCGGCACGCCGTGTTGTCAACGAAGAAGGCGTTGATGCAAGTCAGGAAACCTCTGCACGCAAAGGACGCAACCCGCAGACCGGCGAAGAAATCCAGATTCCGGCACGGACGGTCGCAAATGCTGACACGACCGGGAACGACGTAGAGGCATGGCTCCTCACCGTAGAACGCGCACAGGAGAACGGCCGGAAAACCGTGAAATAATCCGAACCACGTAAACACTGGTTCGGAACAACCACCTTCTTTTCCTCTCCCCGGCACGGATTCCGGAACGCTTTATAATCTTGACATCAATCGCCTTACATTACACGGACAGTGAAGGGTTTCTGCTTCCGCCATCCCTCTGGGCGTCAAATCTTGAATTATGCCGTTAGCAGATTATTCTGTACATATATCGTTTTTCTGATATATCCAGGTAGGCGTTGAAGAGATAGAAAAAGAAAAGAAGAGGACGGAAACGTTGTCCGTCCTTATGTGAGGCGGAAGACGTAGGCGACTTCGATATGCCGCCCGTCGTGGGTGGTGTCGAGGCTGAACTGTCCGTCGGATAGGTCGGTTGCGCCGTACAAGTCAACTTGTCTGTCGTACGGTTCGCCGATGTTCTGCGTGTCCCAGTGTTCTGTGACACCAACGAATTCAATCTGGTCGGACCCGGGGCCGGTCACGGTGGGACGGGAGTAGCTGAACTGGCCGGGTTCGAGGTTGGCGAACTCGAAGCATTCGCTGTCCAGCCAGCCGTCGCCTTCCGGAAGGTTCGGGCTTGTGCCGATATTGTCATGGTTCTGTGTAAGCGGCGTGGTGAACGTTGCCGGATGTGCTTCCGGGTAGCGGATGCCGTCGAACTCCATCTCAAACCGGGTGCCTGGAATCGTGTGTCCGGTGATCGGTTCGTTGTCCTGGTTAAGCAGGATGGTGCAGACCAGTGTGCTCGGCTGATCCTGTGCCGTGGAGGGGTCAGGCATCACGTCCCGACTGTTCGGGTAGGAGATCCATTCCATGCCGACTGCTTCCGGCGGGTCGGGTTCGGTCAGTGTCCGGTCCTCCGTTGCCGTGTCACCCTGTTGCGGTGGGCGTTCAACGTCGAGTTCCCAGCCACAGTGGATCTCATCGTACACGTCGCGGTGGAAATGGGTAAAGCAGTGATCCTCGTTGTGCTGTGTGCCTTCCCACGGTGGATGACCGTTGTACAGTTCGTGGATGCGGTCATGGCTGACATCCGTGTTCACGTCACCGCGCTCCGACTGGTCGTCGGACCCTGTGTCCGATCCGTCATCTGTTCCATCGCTGGGCTGGTCATCGTCTGACTGGTCGTCGTCTGACTGGTCGTCGTCTGTCGATTCATCGGTTGGCGTAGAAGTTTCCACCGTTGCACCATCCTCCGTCGTAAATGTGGCGGAGTCGACGGTGCCGTCAACTCTGACGAGCAGCGTTTCAACGGTGATGTCCGCCGTCCCAACGTCGCTGGAGTCGTTGACCAGTACGTTCACGGAACCGTCTTGGCGTTCGATGGATTCAACCCGGTAGTCAGGCACGGATGATTCAGGGAATGACTGGAATACCAGCAGTGTTTCGCTGGCGAAGTCTGTGTCATCGATGAAGGATGCGGCATCCGCATCCAGTACATCATCGTTGAATCGCTCCGTGTCTGTTTCCGCACCGATCACGGTCGCGTATCGTTCTGTTTCGGTTTGCTCTGGGTTGTACTCGATGCCGCCTGTGATAGCAGGCCGGTCGGTTCCCGCATGGTCGAACACGTAGGACGCGGATGACGTGTCATCGGGCTGGCCGTCCCACTGGTCAGCGTTGCAGGGACTGTCAACGCCGATGACACAGACACCGAGATCGTCTTCACTATCATCCGGGTTTGTTCCTGTATCAGTGTCTGTATCAGTGTCTGTATCAGTGTCCGTATCAGTGTTTGTGTTGTCTTCTGTGTTGTCATTAGACTGGTCGCCATCGTCTGAAGCAGGTGAATCTGGCGTGGACTCACCGGTGTCTTCAGGGAGCGGTGACCAGTCATCAGAGAACACATTGTTGTCAAAGTTGTCACCGAGTTGTGCTGCCGGCGTATCGGCAAGTTGTGCCGCTGAAGCGGCAGGGTTGCCATCGCCCGGCTGCCAGTGAGATGCACTGGCAGGGACGATCATCCCGGCAACAAGTACGGCGAGAACAACGGTTGTCTGTTTCATCAAGGGGTTTCACCGCTCACGGGTTCCGTTCACACCCTTATCAACAGCCTGTACATTACTAATAACAACGAATACCGCACAACGATTCCAGTGACAAGAGAACAGCAGGGAAAATTCCGTTCATCGATTAATCCGCTAAATACGCTCCCATCCCGTAACATCAAACAGCGATCAGAACAGGCCGTCGGTCAGTCCGATGTCGTGGTAGAAGTTCTTGACATCAGTGTTGACTCTGTTGAGGACCTGGTCGCCGCTCGTATCCAGGTGCTGGAACGTGTTGTCACGGTCTGTGACGACCATACCGATGAGGTCGATGTACTGGGCAAGGGTCCGCATCACGTCTCTACGTTCTGCGATGGATCTGTCCAGGATGATAGGCTGGAGCTGGTCTTTGAGCTGCGGGAACTGCTCCGCGGTGGTGTCCGCGATGACGCCGGTGACGGACTGGTACAGACCATCACCTCGTGTTTCCTGGTGGACGACGTGGTTGACGGTGTCGAGCGTCGTGATCGCCAGGACAACGGGCAGCGGGTCCTGTTCATGGAACAGTAACCGGTAGAATTCACGGAGTTCCGGAGATATACTGGCGCCGCCCCCGGTCTTCAACATATACTTGCTCCATGCACCGGTCTTTGTCATCGTCTGCCGTGCAAGTGCTGCAGCCAGATCATCAAATACGTCCGGCGTATCCTGCTGCTGGATCCGTCGACAGAGCAGTGCGTGAGACACGCCCTCGTAATGGTAGTGACTGGTCGCTACCTGCGCCGCTTCCTGAACCGGTGCCGGATCGTCGATCCGCTGACTCCAGTCAACACTGCGGTTAATGTGCCGTGGCGCGGCAATCGGGATACCCTGATCGTAGGCGTAGTCAGTCGGGATCTTCCCTGGAATATCTTTCATGGTACAGATCCGCCCGTATATGTCCATACATAATAAAAACAGTGTGGAATAATTCCAATACAACCGCAAATGGAAATGTCTTTATCCGACTGTATCCGTACTCTACCCAGCGAAGGGCGTCTTGCTGGCAGGCGACCGGCAGAATACAGCTTTAAATAGAGTAGAATGCCATATCCCGTTGATGCGCAGGAGGCACGGATTGCGGGCACTGTGTGTACTCGTACTGGTGGTGCTGTGGGCGGTATCGGGGAGTGCCTGTAGCTGTGTTCAACCACCGGAACCGGAAGAGGCAATCAACCGGTCAGATGCTGTGTTCGCCGGGACCGTGACAGACATAACAGAACGGAGGCATGACGAGCTACAGGTCACGTTCAGCGTATCGGAGACATGGAAAGGGCCAACTCAGACCCCAATCACGGTTTCGACACATCCACACAGCGCGACGTGCGGCTACCCGTTCGACGACAGCAACGACTACCTCGTGTACGCACGGGAACGTGACGACGAGCTACACGTCAACCTCTGCTCGCGGACCACACCGCTCGCGGAGGCAGACAACGACCTGAACGATCTGAACGCCCTGAAACAGGAACCGTCGCCGCCGACAACTGATTTGGCAGACACAACTGATTCGACGTATACGATCGCAGCGCGGGATCTGCTGGTGCTGGTCGGTGCCGTCTCTAACTCCGATACTGTCTCTCCGTCACCGATAACACGTTCCTGTAGCGTTTCTTCAAGCCGGTCAAGGATGTCAGTTTCGTCGCACATCACGCGGATCGTATAGGTATCACGCTTCAGCAATCCGTGTTCCAGTGCAACAGTGAACTCGTCGGATTCGAAGTAGTCCGGACTGGTCTTCCCGATAATATTCGTGTACAGCACTTTCTCGATAGCGCGGAACAGACGGATAAACGGCGGCAGAAATCCACGCGCCACCGAATTCCCGGCATCTCCAACGTCCTTGACCGTTTCCTTCGGCTGCCCCTGCACCATGTCCTTGCCACCCTGCTTCACCTCGGCACCGGCAGCGGACAGCTCCTGTGCAGCCCCCTCACTCTCCTGCTCGATCCGCGTTTCCTGGAGCGATTCATCCTCCGCGGTCTTCTCCCGGAGTTCACCGGCGGTTTCCTCGGCACGGGGCCGCCACGTCTCAAACCGGTCGATCGTGGGATCCGACACCCGCCCCTTCAACACATCAGACAGGGTCCGGCAGAACACGGCGATCTCATCCCAGTCCCCGGTCTCAACGAGCTCGAAGCCGTTCCGCTCCATACAAGAACAACTACCGCGCGCGGCTTAAATACCATGGTCCGTGCTACGCACCACCGTACTGTACTGTCCCGGTCACCGGCACGTCCGGAGTTGCGTACTGTGCTGCATTCTTCCCGTCTTCCCACGGCATATACCCGGTTTCAATGGTCTGCGCCCGTTTCCCGCGGTCCGCCTGGTAGCTCAGCGTGTTCTGCACGTCGATATCACCGTTCCGGTACCGGATCGTCAGTTCGTCATCCGCCCAGTTGCTTGGGTGCCCGGTCGCCCGGCTGGCCTCATGTGACCGGGTCCGCTCCTTGTCCACCTTGTACAGCGCCTTGTTCACGTGCGCGACCGGATGCGTCTCCGTCGGATCAACGAACCCGAACAGGCCATCCGGCATCTCATGCTCCACCACCGGCAGGTCATCGTACGGCAATCCGTCCACTTCGTCATCGTCGTCATATGCATCGATTTCCGCGATTTCCACGTACAGGTCGTCCTCGTCCATCGCGTACCGGCCGTATACCGCTGGTCCATCCTCCAGCAGCTGCTCGTACAGCGCCTCGTCCAGTTCCACGTCGTATGCAGTGTCGGCCGCCGGCTCATCGTCTCCGTCAAGGACCACGTCGTACGATTCTTCCGGTTCCAGCATCTCGTCAACTGTTTCGAACAGGTCCCATCCACCGTTCGCGTCCAAGCCGTACTGTGCCAGCAAATCACTGTATACCCCATCCTCGTCCGCTGCCAGATACGGGGAGACCGTCTCACTGTGTGGTGCGCCCGTAGCATCGGGTTCTCCGGTAGAAGGAGTGGCGAACGATAATGTCATCGGATAGTCATCGGTCTGCCCTGCTCCACCCGGCAAACCTTCTGCGTACTGTGCATCGTCCTCGTACGTATCGTTTGATACATTGTCGCCATACGTGTGCTGGGACTGGCCCGCCTCCTGTGCGGTGTACGGGTTATCCAGACCGAGTGTGCTGTACAGCCGGTCCAGATCGTACGCGTCCTCGTATGCGGACGACTGCTCCCGGTACAAGTCAGGTAGCATGGCACCTGTTTATATATAAGTGCCAAGCCTTAAATCTCCTTTTATAAATACCGGTTCCGGTGGAACCGGAGATAGCAGTAGT
>CAZCWR010000078.1:0-6718 GCA_964502455.1 uncultured archaeon
CTGCACAGGAAGGCATGCTCGTACAGGCCAAGGACTACATCGCGTACGGCGCAGTAGACACGGAGACCGTTGAGACACTGCTGTCCGAGCGCGGTGCCGTTGACGGGACACCGCTCCCGGACGCAGTTGACGAACTCGGATACGATAGCGTGTCCGAGATTGTGGACGCGCTTGAATCCGGTGACGTGACGGTATCAGCACTCCGTGACAAGGGACTGGAGCTTCCGTTCCAGCTGTCCCCACCGTCAAAAGGATTCAAGGATACGCGCCGCCACTACAACCAGAGCGGTTCCCTTGGTGAGCGCGATGACATGGATGACCTGCTACGGAGGATGATGTAATATGGGTAACAAGAATCGTGGAAGCGGTACGCATGGACGCGGCTCGTCCAAGAAGGGACGTGGCGCAGGAAACCGTGGTGGCCGCGGGAAAGCCGGGCTCGGCAAGAAGGCGACACACCACAAGGTTCAGGCCGCGAAGAAGGGTGGCCACCTCGGTGAGAAAGGATTCAACCGACCGCAGAAAACGGTTGAAGAAACCGTTACCATCAACCTGCGTGATATCGACCAGAAGATTGACACGTTCGTCGAGCAGGGACACGCCGAGGAAACAGACGACGGCTATGTATTCGATGCTGACAGCGCCGGATTTGGTAAGGTACTTGGTACTGGACGACTGACACAGCAGATTGATGTGAAGGCAGAGGACTTCTCTGCTTCAGCCGAGCGCAAGATCACGGATGCTGGCGGAGACGCCATCACCACTGCAGACTCCAATACGGACGATGCAGACGACGCAGAAAACGAGTAGTTTCCCTGGTTTACGAGGGTTTCCGACCAATGTCAACGTTAATGACCATCGCAAAGTTCTTGCCAGGCGTTGAAGGACCAACGCAGGATCAGACGTTCCGTGACAAATTACAGTGGACCGGCATCATCCTGCTGCTCTACTTTCTCATGTCAGAGATCACGATCTACGGGATGAATCCACAACAGATTGCACAGTTTGAACAGTTGTCCGTCGTGATGGGTTCATCAATCGGATCGCTTATTACACTCGGTATTGGACCGATCGTGACCGCCTCGATCATCCTGCAGATGCTTGTCGGGGCACAGATCCTGCCATGGGATACAAATTCGAAGGCGGGTAAGGAGAAGTTCCAGGCCACACAGAAGATTCTCATGTACTTTTTCACGTTCTTCGAGGCACTGGCGTTCGTCGGAATGGGTGCTATTGCACCACGACAGGCTGTCCCCCTCTGGTTCGCCATTGTCATCTTCCAGGTCGCACTGGGCGGTGTGTTCATCATCCTGATGGACGAAGTCATCAAGAAATGGGGATTCGGGTCCGGTGTATCCCTGTTCATCCTTGCAGGTGTATCAAAGACTATTGTTATCCGGCTGCTGAGTCCGTTCACCGGCGGCGGCTCGTCCCAGCTCTGGTATGAGGTCAATGGCGGTGTACCGGCCGGACTCGTGCCGCGTCTGGTGTCAGGACAGTGGGACTCAATCCAGCAGATCTCTCCTGACCTCATTGGTCTTTTCTTCACCGTCCTTGTATTCGCAGTCGCCGTGTACGCACAGGCGATGCGGGTCGAAATCCCACTTACGTTCGGTAACGTCCGTGGATTCGGACAGAAATGGCCGCTCAAGTTCGTCTATACCAATGTTATCCCTGTCATCTTCGTCGGTGCATTACTCGCTAACTTCCAGTTACTGGGCTCCATGATGGCTGGACGCGGAGTAGAACTGTCCATCGCCGGGTTTGAACTCATCAGTGAGCACTACGTCAACCAGCAAACGTATCCGGCGAACACGTTACTGTACTACTTCAGCCCGCCGACAGAGTTCGTCACCGGCATCATCTTTTCCATCTTCGGTACAAGCCTGGAGGTCTCCCTTACCGAGTTCATCCAGGTCTTCGTATACACCGCATTCTACGTGGTCATGTCCGCCATCTTCTCTGTCTTCTGGATGCGGACATCCAGTCAGGACCCGAAAAGCGTGGCCAACCAGATTTCCAACATCGGCATGAAAATCCCGGGACACCGGAAGGACACCCGCGTCATCGAACGCATCCTGAACCGGTACATCCCACCACTCGCCATACTCGGTGGCGGATTCGTCGGCCTGCTTGCAGCGGTCGCGAACTGGACGAACGCATACGGCACCGGAACCGGTATCCTGCTCGCCGTCATGATCGCGTTCAAGCTGTACGAGGAACTCGCCCAGAAACACATGGAAGACATGCACCCCGCCTTCCGGAAATTCATGGGCGCGATGGAAGGCTAACACGCGCCTGCCCAGAGAAGCACTCGAAACTGCATACAGCAGTTTCTGTGGGTGCAGAAACTCTTCGAGTTTCGAACAGGCGGCAGTTCTCTGTTGGGGTGGTCAAAGACCACTCCTTCTTTGCGTACTTGGCGCGTAACCCAAGTGGCGAAACTGTTTAAAGCTATCATAGGTATGGTTAGTTAGAGTGCGATGACCTACAATTTTATGATAGACCTTTTTCTGGGGTTGGTAGAACCGCTGTTCCCGTACACGTTCGATCCATTGCTGCAGCCGTTGCTGTCTGTCGGCAGTGCGCACACCGGGGCCATGTTGACCGTGGCCGTGGTATCAATCGGTCTCTCCGGAATGCTCATGATCCTGAAGTATTTCCTGATGGACATGGACAAACACGAGGAGGTAAAGGAACGGCGGAAAGAACTGAACAAGAAGATGAAGCAGGCACAGGAAGACGGAGACACAGAAAAGACCAGCGAACACATGCAGGAGATGATGGCGCTCCAGAAGGATATGTTCGCCAGCCAGATGAAACCGATGCTGGTCTCGATGCTCGTCTTTTTCGTCGTCCTACCCTGGATGTACACCACGTTCACCCCCGTCGTGGGACTGGCAGCAGCTGATGGTGGAACGTACACCGGGGACCTACAGTTTAATGGATACACGCAGGAACTCACAATCGAGAATCGTACAGGTACAGAGCCAGTGGTCATCGTTGACGGCGAGGAACGACAGGTCGGGGAGACACTGCAGATCGACGATCTGTCCTGGCGGATACGCGACATCACACTGACCGAGGAAACACAATCGGTCCGTCTCGCCGCGATCGTACTCAACCTCCCCTTCGGACTGCCGCTAGTCGGTGACACGCTGGGGTGGTTCGGCACCTACTTCCTGTTCGTCCTCCCGTTTTCCATGATCTTCGGGAAACTACTCGGCATCCAATAGCATGAACATGATTAACTGGTAATACTGCCAGCAGTGGTGTACCCTCTTAAATCTGCATCCCACGTGTTGCTGTATGCTGCCGGCAGAAGAAACACAGAACACGGACTGGGAAGTCCGTGAAGACGCAGAAACCGACTGGGACTTCGGGCAACGCCCGGAACAGCGCAGCACACGAGAGCTTCTTGATAATGGGCTGGTGCTGGTGGACAAACCGTACGGCCCGACATCGAACCAGATCTCGGCATGGGTCAAAGAGATCCTGGACCGGAAAAAGACCGGCCACTCCGGGACACTGGACCCACACGTCACCGGTGTCCTCCCAGTCGGACTGAACCGCGGCACCAAGATCATGGGCCCACTCAGCCAGGCAGGAAAGGAGTATGTGTGCGTCATGGACCTGGTCGACGCACGTGACCGCGGCGATATCGAGGCGGCCGCAGCAGAGTTCGAAGGGACGGTGACGCAGACCCCTCCCGAGATGAGTGCGGTGAAGCAGCAAGAACGGGAACGAGACATCTACGCACTGGAGATACTGGAGGTCGACGGCCGACAGGTCCTGTTCCGGGTCGCCTGCGAGAAAGGATTCTACGTCCGCACGTTCTGCGAACAGTTCGGCGACGCACTTAACACAGATGGCGAGATGGAATCATTGCGGAGAACACAGGTCGGCGTATTCCAGGAATCCGCATCCAATACACTGCAAGACATCGTGGACGCATACGAATTCTGGCGGAACGGAGACGAACATACACTGGATGAGATAGTGCTCCCGATCGAGGCCGGGGTCCGCCACATCCCCAAAGTCGTTGTGAAAGATTCGGCCGTGGCGGCATTGACGCACGGTGCCGACCTGGGTGGCGGCGGTATCGCCAAACTGCAGGACGGCATCGAAAAAAACGACCTCATCGCCATATTAACATTGAAGGGCGAACTCATCGCCACCGCCACCGCGGAAACACACACCAACGGCATGCTCAGCCATACCGACACCGTCGCCGAACTCGACCGCGTCTACATGAAGAACGACGTGTACCCGAAACGCTGGTAACCACACCATGAGTGATTATCATGGATGAACAGTCCCGATACCGCGACCCACCATTCACCGTAGACGCCGTACTGGAACATGACGGACAGATTGCCCTGATCAAACGTGGGCGAGACCCATTCAACGGGATGTACGCCCTTCCTGGCGGCCACGTCGATCCTGGAGAGGCACCCGAAGACGCAGTCATACGCGAAGTATACGAAGAAACAGGGGCACAGGCAGACATCGTTGACGAACTGGGCGACTACTCCGCAGATATTACAGATCCACGATACGAGCCAGACGCATACGAACACCGGGCCTACCACTGCACAACAGACGACGATACACTGGAGGGCGGTGACGACGCATCACACGCGGAATGGGTCGACATAGCTGATCTGCCGGACAGCCTTGCCTTCAACCATGAAACAATCATAAACGACTATCGCTCATAACCCACCATGACAGAGCGCCCCGCAAAAGAACGGCCACACAACCGGGTGGCCGCCGACCTCATCATCGAGCAGAACGACGAAATCGTGCTCATCAAGCGGAAATACGAGCCATTCAAAGACCACTGGTGCCTGCCCGGCGGCCACGTCGAACACGGCGAACAGGTCAGAAACGCCGCCAGACGTGAAGCCAAGGAAGAGACCGGACTCGACGTTGAACTTGACGCACTGCTCGGCATCTACGACACCCCGGAACGTGATCCACGCGGCCCTGTCATATCGATTGTATACACCGCCACACCCGAAGACTCCAACCAGTCGCTGGACCCGGCAACTGACGCCAAAGATGCACAGTGGGTGACACTGGACGATCTTCCGGAGGAGCTTGGGTTCGACCATAAGCAAATCCTAGAAGATTACCTGTCCTGTAACGCATAAGCGTATTCTTTGTGTGCCGCTATGAACCGACGCTATTATAAGCTACCCCTGGCATATACAGCGGTAGGAGGGGGGAACTATATGGGATATACCGCAAAGGACATTGATATGGATGAACTGCCAAACATCCTGCAGGAGGCTGGTGTTGCCGGTGCTGGCGGGGCTGGCTTCCCGTCATACGCGAAATGGGAGCAAGCTGATGACGTGGACAAACTGCTTGTGAACCAGCAGGAAAGCGAGCCGAACTACGTCATGGACAAGTTTCTTGCCGACACATATTCTGGTGACCTCACCGCACTGTACGATGCCCTGCTGGATAACGGGATGGAGGCCGTTGTCATCGGCGCCAAGGAAAAAGACCGTGACTGGTACACAGCACTGGAGGAAGCTGCAGACCATGTCTATACACATGCAGACGACGCCCATGATGACCTGCCAATTGACGACGATGAAAGCGGGCTCATCATGGCCCTGACCGGTGACCGGTACGCGTTCGGGCAGGAAGGGACATTACTGGCAAGTGTTGCCGGTATCCGCCCAGGGAAAGACGAACTGCCGATGGATCACGGCTGGATCGTCCAGAACACAGAAACCCTGTACAACATCCAGTCAGCTATTGACGACGGCACCCAAGTCACCGAGAAACACGTGCACGTGGACGGAGAAGTACCGGACAACCGACATCTCATCGCATCCCCCGGCACAACAGCGGAAGACCTGCTGGAGGCCGCAGGATACGATACGGCAGATGGAGACGGGATACTCGCCGATGATCACGTCCTGCTGGACGGCGGTCCGGGATGGTGTTTCACCGTCGAAGACCCGGAAACGTACGGCCTCACCAAACGTACCAACGGCCTGATCGTGGCGTATGCCGACATTGTTGAAGAACGACAGGCCAGTGACGGCCGCGTCGCCATCCGCACCATCGACGCATACGACTGGGAACATATCGACGAGGTTCCACCCGCGGAGCTGGATATCGACGAGGTCCGCATCCCGCTCATCACAAACCCGGACTTCGAAGGCGTAGTGACCCCTGCAGAACCGGTTGTTGAAGAAGGCGACCACGTCAAAGACGGAGACATGGTCGCGGAACCGGGAGACGGCATCAGCATCGCACACCACACCGGTATCGACGGAACAGTGCACGACATCGATACCGACGACCACTACATCCACATCACCACCGAATAGCGGACGGCGACAGATCGGACCAACCATTATTGGCGAAATCGAGCAGCTGAAACAGGGCGCAGTGCCACGTCGTTATGACACGGACAACTCCGCAACAATGCCACCCCTAAACACACCCGTTAAAAAACTCTTCTTCAACATATAACGTGAACCCGGATGGCGGATCGCGGTGAACACAACGAGTTCATCCGGTCAAAGAAAATCTTTGATTTTCAGCCATCTGACAACAAACCCGGATGGCGGAGTCTCACCATACGGTGATTATCTCCACATCCATCCATAAAGCCCGGATGGCGGAGTCTGGCCCATCGCGCCGGTCTTGAGAACCGGTGGGCGCGAGCCCTCGCAGGTTCAAATCCTGCTCC